>NZ_JBNPJZ010000160.1:0-9096 GCF_050312695.1 Bacillus sp. AF62
TAGAAATTAAAAATGATGGTCAAGTATCCAAACATATTATATACAATCGATATATTTATTTTTAAATAGGTTCATGGTAGAGACTGCTGAGTCAAAAATTCTATAAAAAACAATATGTGGAATATATTTCCCGACGGATAGAGTAAACTTATAGACCTTAACGTTTTTTATGGTATATTCAAAAAGTCTCATTTGTACGACTGATTCTGTAAAAGTATGTGAAGTGTATTGATAGGAAGAGATTTTTTATTTTTCTCAACTTGCTATCCCTATTATTCAATACGTGATTTTGTTATCCTATAAATAGATAGATAATTCCCCAGATTATCATCTATACCATTCCGTTTACTGAAAAAGAGAGTTCCGAAGAGAACTCTCTTTTTCCTATTTGTTATATATATCCCGACATCATTTAGTGGATGTGAAATTTACAGCCTATAATAAAAAGTACACCCGAGAGTATATTTAAAAACAAAGGAATAAATGCACGATTATATCTTCTAATATTTTTAGATTATATTAGAAATCAAAAACCTTTGAAGCAAAATGAAGGTATTTCAATAGGTTTTGATATACTATAAAGAAGGATTATGTAGTTAGTGGTTAAAAAATATTGTATCTATTTTGATAGAGGTGGTGATTTGTCTTCAAATATGATATCAGTAGCGCGCTTATTTCGGTAGTTCGATGCGATATCTAACATGATATACTCTTTACCTTTTTCAATTACAACTTGTTTTTTGGTTACTTTTAATTGTTATATGAGACTGCCTTCTTCAATAAAAAATATCCAACCAAATACTTAATTGTACATATAACTTCAGCATTAAAATAACGAATGGTACTTACAGATTCAAAATATATGATGAGATTTATACCTAAGATGCTCCGCTTATTCTTCATACTCTAAAACTGTGAAAATAATTTTTATAAATATTTAAACTAAACTTAATATATAACGCGATTTAACCTACGAGTTCTAACGGAAGTAACTTGCTGGACAGAAGTAATGTGTTCAGGATTAATTAAAGTATCTTCGAAACAGATCAAACCATTCTTAAAACTTCCATCGGGTGCAATTACTTTATCCAAAAATTTTTCTAAGTTCATTTTTAATATATGTGTTTTTCCGTTTACAAGACTAACATGTGTTACAAATATCTTTTCCATTATGCTCCCCCTTATCATAGTAAATTAAATCTGCATAACTATGCTTTCCTTCTTAGTACCATATACATAATTTATGAAAGTGAGTACATGTAATATTCTTCTCAAAATAATAAATCAACTAAATTTTTAACGGATTGTAAGAAATCCTTTTTATAGAAAACCATACGTTTTAAATCAAGATTTCTAGAAGAATTAACAAAATAAAATATGAATTGGTGATATTATCTATATTCCTGCCCCCAAAAAAACTTTACAATGGGAACGAATTTGTGAATTTGTATCTGAGAAACACGATGATGGGAGTCATAAGCACACATATAAAAGACCCTCTTTTGATAAACGCTCTCTTCCAAAGATATAAGAAAGAATATCACCAAATGGGAGCTACCATCAATAAAGATGTATGATTTAATATTAAAATAACCTAAGTATGAAACAAGGTCATCGGTTTATCAAAAAAAGAATTTGGAATATGCTCCGATTGAAATCAGTGCTGACAGTTACAAAAATGATGGCTAGAATAGAAGCTATGCATATGCTCAAAAAAGGCCAAACCATTTGAGGGCAGAAGTCTGTAAAAAAGCGACTGTATCTATCAATGTAATCTTTTGTTTAATAGTATAAATTTCAATTACGTTAGGAATCTTTTGTTCATTCTTCATGAATCCACTATTTTTGCACCAAAGCCGGTAAAATACTTTAGTTGCGACAAAAGTGAACAAATCACTTCAAAATAAGATCCTCTGTTGGAGGTTACTAAAATAAAGGAATTAAAAAATCTCCACTTTTAGAAACAGGATTATTAAAATAAATATTAAGCTAAGATTAAATAAAGTACAATATTATTCTATCCATATAAGCTCCTTACTAACGCAACCTGAATAAAGATAAAGACCTTTTATTTTTCGTAAAGAGTCTTTATTATAATTTGTTATTATATTCCTTAAAATTGTCTTTCTTTTTCAATAGAAAAATTCCTATTACTACTGAGGATAAATAAACTTTATATTTATTTGACAAAAAATTGATAGCAAGGCCCTTTAATTTGTTTATTTTATGATTAATTAAATTTGCTTATACAATATAATGGTACAAAAATGTAGTCATTATAATTTGTTACAAAATATGGTGAATTTGAGATAGATTAAGTGTACATTGGATATTAATTCATCGATTACTATGTTTGTATCTTTTTGAGATTTTAAAATTTCTAAGAGTGCCATAGTATTGTTTAATTTTTCTTGAATACAGTTAAGGTTTTGTGAATCAAGACCTTTTGTACATTGAACAAGTCTATATTCTACTTCACTTATTTGTTTTTCAATTTCAAACAAAATTTTTTTTGAAAAATTACATAAATTAGTCATATTTTTCCCTCATTTTATAAAATTATAATAATTAATAAGAATTTATTATTAGTTTATCGTTAATTCAATTGTATCTGTTATCGGATTTTGTCTAACATGCAGACAAAATCGACTGTATAAATACACTAATTAAATTATTGTGATTGACGTTTGGAAAATATACTTAAACAATAATATTATTAAAGGGTTAAATTCATGAAGATTCAGTGTAAAGGTATCAGACAGTAGCTGAAACTTAAATAATAAATATATTTTTGTCATTTGAAATATACGTTTTCTAAAGATTACTTACAAAGAAAATAAAGTGTCCCTCATAAAAAAACGGAAACGGATAAATTTTTCCTATACAAACGTTACTTATGTATTGAAAAAGACTCATAAAGAAAAGTAAATATGATTTCAAAAGCACTTTGGTATAATAAAAAAACTAATCGATGAAAATACTGTATTCTTACGTTAATACAGGTGTCTCTTTGTGTATGTTATATGATGTAAGGAATATTACGGTGGCAGGAAAACAAGTTTCAGGTTCTTTATTAGGTACAATTAATGCCATTACAGGTAAATTTTTTTGGAAAATAATTGTCGTTTTACTTTGCTATTATTTAAACTGGAGATATATTGATTTTTTAACGAGGATTTATCTGGATTATTGTATTGAAAATACATAAGTAAGTGTATAATTAATAAAAGAAAGATGTTAATTATAAAATTATTGGTTACCTATATTTAACATAATGTTAGCTTATGGTAAAATTATGTATAACTTATTTCTTATTATAAGGTGTCCTTTTGGTTTTATCAACCAAAAGATATCTTAAATTTAAGAATTGCTCAGCAATATATTCACATTTGAAATTCTAGTTACATTTAAGGTATTATTCATATATCTTCTATCAAAAAATAAATAAATAAATTTTGTATATGATAACGAACTAGGAGTAGGCAATATACCAACAAAAAAATAACAGATTATGGAGTTTGCTGTTTCAACTAATCAATACCGCCAGTAATGATGTTCATTATGAAATACTGCAGTGAATCAGCCAGACGGGGTGAGAATACTAATGTATATTTTGCTATCTGGATTTCATCATTAAATCTTTTGATTTGGTATTAAATTTATAATTTAAGTGTTGTAAAAAATACTATTTTTCCTTTATCAACAATCTGATGTGCTGACGTGTCACATGTTACTTTAATTTGTTTAGCTTTCATTAAACATGCCTTTGTTTTACCTCTTGTAATTGTCTATACCATTTAGAGTACAAGCTTTTATATCATATGAACCTATATCTAGAATAACAATAATCTCACGTGAAAACCATCATTTTGGTTTAGGAGCATTTCTTGGGCGTCTCAAGATATTTCTCTTCTAGCGTGTACGTCTAACAACCTTGTGTATGAAAAAATGTCCTAGAGAACTACTACCATTTATGTTCTAGAGTCAGTCTGCGCGTAGGGAGTCCCGATTGTTCAATAAGAAACTTTCTTTGGCATATGATACATCTATAGGATTCCAGTATTTTATTTATTACGGGAATCTTCTTACAGAAAAATATAAATTTGAAATATTAATATACAAGGAGGATACATTATGCAGGTAAGGATAAAAGAAATTCGAAAGAACTTTGGAGATACTCTTCAAAGTTTAGCTCATAAGATAGATTACGACTATAGTAATCTATCTAAAGTGGAAAGAGGTATTTATACTCCATCGTTAGAATTACTATATAAAATTGCTGATGTTTATAACATTGAGATAACAGATTTATTATGTCAATCCCATTTGCATGATAAAAAAAATGTATCTTTAGAACAACAAAACACTTCAGAAAAATATTTACTAAGCTTAGATGGAAAACAAATTTCTGAAGATGAATTAGAATTCTTAATACAAAGTGTTCGAATTTTTCGAGATAAATTAAAAAAATATAAAGAAACTAACAAGTGATATTTTTAGATCGAAAAAACTTTTAATTTTAATAATTAAATTAAAAGTTTTCGATTTAATTATCTTTTTTTATAACAGAAGTCCCCCACCTAGTCATTGATATCCTCACACTTTCACAAAAATTGAGGAAGAAATCTTCTAATAATTGATATAATAGAAAAAATTTACCAATACATATCTTTTTTAACTGAAAATAGGTAGCTCGGTGATTCAACATACAAGATACTTGATTTCCTACATTGGAAACATTGGTATTCATAAGAATTCCCCACTTCAAACAAACCATAAATACAGAGAGGATAATTTAATTTAATGAATTTTTATAAATAAAATTTCTTAAATCCTGTAATTCCCTACTCGTTGGGATAATTGAAATTCTAATAATGGGAATCTTAGCCTTAACACTTGAAAAAGTAGTGATAATTAAATCTATTTTTAATAATGTATAATCATAAGTAGCTATATCTTTTATATCAATATGCACGAACTGGAAAATAGATCCGAAATTTGATGTGAGAATCCCTTTTAAATATAGTTCCCATTTCTCTCCATCTTCAATTATTAGTAATACTTTAATATTTAAAGATTTTTCTATCATACATACCCCCTCAATTTGAATTGTTAACGTCGAAATTTCTTCATTAGAGATAGGAGTTTTAATAGAATATTTATTAACCCATTCAGTATAAACATCTTTAATTTTGTAAAAAGTGTCTGTATGAGCGGTCATTATATAGGAGGTTGTTATCCCCTCTGGAAAATTAATATTAGGAAAGAAATGGTATTTAGAAAGCGTTTGTTTCAAATATTGTATTATTGCAAAAACAAAATCAGAATTATTTAGAAGCCCACATTTGAATGTATATTCTAATTTAAGAATAAGATCTTTAATATCCCTATAAATTACAACATCATCATTATAAAAATGCTGTAGTACATTTTTTTTGTAGGATAATAAATTCTGATGAACATACTTTGAACAATTAATAGCTATCAAAATAAAAACTATTTCCTCTATACTGAATTTTTTTTGAAAATCCATTTCATTCAAATGAAACATTTCCTTATAAAAAGGAGTCTCTATTATTTTGTTAATTAAAGATGCATTCAATGAAAGTATAATACCCTTTTTTTTCTGATCGGATATGATAGCTATTAAATACATTAGTTTTCTTTTATAAAGGGGATACAATTTTATTCCTAATTTCTTTTCTATTTTTAATACACATGAATCGGCTTCTTTTTCTTGCTGATTTGTAAAGGGCCATTCATCATCTGCATAAGAATTGAAATAAAATTCTTGATACATAAGAATTTTATTTATTGAATCCCCATGAATTTTTAGTGGTTTACGTTTTAAATATAAATCAAATTGACTTAAATATGTTTCTGTTCTTTTTAAATAAACATATAAGGATGCCGGAGATACGTATATATAGTCAGATAACTCAGATATTTTTGTGATATTTGTTTTGAAAAGCGTATCTAGAATTTTAAAGGTTATTTCATTTCTAATAAATAAAGAATTTAATTCAGAACAAGCACTCTCTGCAGGTTTGTGCAAGATTACTCCTTTTCCTTTAGAAATTTGTAAATTCCAATTAGGAGGTAACAGCTCCTTAATAATTACTATGTCCCGCTGAATAGTTTTAGTCGAGCAGTTTATTTTGTTTGCAATTTGTGAGAAAGTATGCCAATTTTTATCTTTTAATAAGAAAAACAATAAATCTTTTTGCCTTTTTATTAACATAAGTAAATGTTTACCTAAGATAATAGGTAGTCTCCTTTCTTAATTTAAAATAACATCCCAATGTCTATCAGAATTAATTGTCGTAATGAATACAACGGAAGTTCTTTGATAATTTGGTAGACAAGGAATTTATAATTGTTACGATATCTAGAATTAAAATTCTACACTTCAAGATTTATTAAATTAACTATTTCTAGAGGTATCACAAGTAAGAGTTTTTTTATTTTTTAGAAGTATAGTTGGATGAACTTCAAAGATCCAACATATATTTTATTAATTGTTTTAAAATTCCTTAAAATAATTTTATATACTTACCCCATTTTTGATTTGTAAAAGCGTTCGAGTGTGAAATACGTCTCATATAAAGTGTTTTTTACAATATTGGTTTTTATTAGTTAAGAGTTTGTTTTTGGTGGAAAAAGCAATTTACGCTTTTTTAATTCGCGATATAAACTACTTACATGACAACCGATTTTTTTTGCAATATCAGGATATTCCATTCCTTGTTCAAATAAGCTTACAGCTTCTTTACATTTATCATTCCACTTTTCTTTTGGAGTCAATACAGTGTTACTTCTTCGCTTGAATGCTTTTTCATTTAAGGTAGTTAATTCTTTGCCCACCTCACACTCTTCAATACACTGTTTAGAAGACATATATTGAAATTGACAATTTTTACAGTGCTGTTCTTGCAGATTAAAGAAATGAATCCTGCTTGGAACAGGTCTCATATATGTAGAGCTCCTTTCCGAAGTATAATATATATTTGATTAATATATATTATACCCTTTATTTTTTGGTTTAAACAACCAAAAAATAAAGGGTATAATATAATATTTTTAACTATACGTTGGTATCTACAATACAATTTCTCAAGATTTGTTGGAAGAATGAAGAGTATGCGTTGGATTCACATTTAAATAACATGGTAAAACAAGATTAAACCTACTGAATGTCCCTCCTTATTAATGGGTGTATTAAAAAGATACAATGGCAGTAAGAATTTATTTCGAAAAGAAGATGTTCACCAATACTTATTAGCTCATAAAAACAACAAAAACCTAATTAGTATCGAAATGGACGACCCTTTTAAAGAGTTCATTTACAAAACAGAAACACTTTTACAAATTTCTTTTTCAAAAAAATTGATACGAACTAAAGATTTGTGGTTTCAATATGTTCGAAAACAAATACACGCTACCAGAAGTTTAAATATTAGCATTTATATTAACTATCGCTCAAAAACAAGTTTCCATTTAGCAGATTTATTAACTAAAGAAATCTATAGTTATTCTGCGTCATCCTTAAACAAATTATTTTTTGAAGAAAACTCAAACATACCTCGTACTTACCAGCGCATCCTATATCATTTTTGCAGAGAAGTTTATGCTTCTATTTATGAAGTTACACAAAAAGCACCTTACACACTCGACAAACTTATTAATCCTAACCATTTTTTAAACCAACGTGATGTAGATTTATCTAGATATACCTATGAGGAGTACAAAGATTTATATCGATTTGCCAATGACTTATCAATACACAAACTTACTGCAATTCACGATGTGGAATTTTTTCTTAAGGGAAGCAAACACTGTAATTATGACAGTTATTGGTTATACATATTAATACAACTTACAAATAATTGGCGCCATGCAATAGTTATAACTCAAATTCCAGAAATAGACTTATCGACTACTTCGATTACAGACCTGGATTAGTTAAAACAAAATACCCCTTCAATAGATGATGCTAACTCTATAATCTTCCAGGTAGGTCGTTATGTAAAAAAGATCCACAAAACTGGCGCAGACAGCATTTTTCGGATTGACGCCCCTTTAAAAATCACTTTTGCAACAGCCATAAGCATTTGTCAACTACGCGTAAATGATTATCCTATCGTTGCTCCAAGTTCAAATCAAAAAAACACATCACCTAAGAATATACCAAAAGGTGTAGGTGCTTTAATATGGATTAAAACTCGTTATATAGTTCAACCGAAACATACAGCACATAAAGTCTTTTTTAAACATTTCAAACATGAATTTAAATTTTCTAATCGAAAAATGAATCGTACGCTTACTACTTTGATTTGGTCTGTATTAAGATCTTTAAACGCGGCTAAGGTCTCAAAATCTCACTTTAATGAAGAAGCCACGATGCACTACATTAAATTAGATGAGAAGTAACTTACTCATTTAATAGAGCAAATCTTTGAAAGAAGTTCCTTCGGCTATATAACTCAGCTATTAACCAACAAACTATTTGATGGATTAAATATTGAAAAAAACGTAGAAACACAAAAAATGCTAGAGTTAACAAAGAAATTTGGTGATGTTCAAAAAATAGAGGTCTCTTCTGGTCTCATAGAGCGTCTAGCAACTGAACAAGGGGCAGTTATAGATTTAATAAACGGATTAAAAAAAGAGGGAATTCAACATCTCCTCTCTCAAGCAACGACCAATACACTATATTCTAAACAAGAATATTATCAGTGTGTGTTTTCTCGATGCAAATATCAAGGGAACACTTAACTAAAGAAATACATTGTATTTTTCTAGAATCGCGTTGTTTATAGGGAAGCCCGAAGATAACATCTGTGTTACGCAAAAAAAGAAAGTATATTTCACAAAAAACAGTGACCAGAATCATAAAAGAACAAGGGTTACAATCAAGAACTATAAAAGAACTATAAAGCTACTACAAATTCCAAACATTCTTATCCGATACAGGACAATGTGTTGGATCGTCAATTCAAGATAGAAACGCCCAATTAAGCTTAGAACCTGTTTAAAATCTTTTTAATAAAATCGCTACACCTGCCAATAAGCAACTCTGTCTGCTATTTTCAAGTG
>NZ_JBNPJZ010000151.1:0-8872 GCF_050312695.1 Bacillus sp. AF62
CGTAAGGTGGACCTGGTACAAGAAGAAGTATCAAATATGCCAAGTTCTATTTTGGATGCAGCAAAAGCAAATGCTACAAGCCTTATAAATTCAGGGTTTGGAGGACATGTCCGTATGTATCCGGATCGGATTTTAATGATGGATACAAAAGATGAAAAGAGTGCGAAAAAGGTTTGGCAATGGAACTTGAATGGATTAGGGTATTCTTCCACAGGGGTGAATGGGCCATATGGAACTGCCATTACAAGTGACGGGAGAATTGTTGCGGATTTTATTACGGCGGGAACGCTCAGTGGAAATCTAGTGCAAGGCGGGGAAATAACAGGATCGACTTTAAAGACATCTCATTCAGCTAACTTTGTAAATATCTCTAAACAATTCATTCGTCTGTATGAGTCTTCGAAAGTACGAGCCTTTATTGGATATTATAAAAATAGTAGAAATGAAATACAGCCCACTTTTATTTTAGGTGGGGATTCAGATTCCACAGGGGCAAATGGAGCTATTATGGTATACCAATTCTCGGATACAAGTGTTAAGTCTGGTGGAATTGGAATCACAAAAGGACTCGATGGCAATGGATATTTGAATGCAGCTTCTTTATACTTTTCACAAACGGGGAATGCAATGCTCGATGCTGATAAAATGATTGTCTTAGATGCTCAAAGTGAAATGAGGTTTAAAGTCAAAGATCAGTTCCGCTTTTACCGAAATGATAATTGGATTGCAAGTATTGGGACTTCATCCGGAGGAGATACAGACATGATGCTCCCAAATGCGATGATACGAAATTCGAGTTGGGAAAATGGCTATCTTCAAATTAAGACAGCGCTGGGGACGTATTATCAGGGTGTCATTGCTTCAGATTTCAAAGTAGCTTCGAAAGCAACGTTTAAAACAAACATTAGACCAATTGCAGGTAGCATACTGAACAAGGTAATGGACTGGGAGATTAAACAGTACAATCTGAAAACAGATATCCCAGCCCTCTATGAAAGACGGTTGAATAGAAAAAACGGAGAGCCGACAATTACAACAGAGGCCATCCCAACTCATTATGGTTTGGTTATCTCGAAAGAATCGGAAGAAACGGGTGTGGGACTGTACAGTATGCTATCACAAGTAACAAAAGCGTTTCAAGAATACGTGACAAAAACGGATGCGAGACTGGAAGAAGTAGAACCGATACCACGAAAAGGAAATAGAAAGCATCGGAATAAGCAAAAGCGGCAGAAAAGACCGCTGAGACGGGGAAAACGCGAAGGGAAGGAGAGTGGTGTGCATGCGAAATGAGGAAATGATGATAGATGTAGCAGATCCTGTGTTTACAAAAATAATTCGTTCCAGACAAAATGATAAGAATGGGTTAAAGCTCACGGTATCAGCAAAAAACAAAGGACAGGATATAGATATAACAGGATGTACAGTAAAGTATGAAGCGACGAATGGGATGGGAGGGTTTATTCGAGATGACGTAGTCATAGTAGATGCGAAGAAAGGGATATTCTCTTACACACTATCCGAACAAGCTGTTTCTTCTGCATCGGAGTGGAGGGCTTATTTTGTCATTGAAAAACAAAATATAAGAATGAGTACACCTGATATACGTATTGTACTAAGAAGGGATGTCAAGGAAGGTAATATTCATATTGAAAACTACATCGCAGAGTTTGATCAGGCGCTAGAAATGGTGAAAGGGCACCGAAAAGAAATCGATGAAGCGAATCAGAAGATTGCAGCGCTTACGCCTTATATTCAAAAGAAGGTGGAGGAAACAGATGCGAAATGTAAAGGGGTAACGGAACGGATTCAAACGCGTGTAGATAGCGTTAGCAAACAAATAGATGCGATGGAGATTGTGAAGAAAGCGGGCGATACCATAACGGGATTGCTGGAATATAAGAGCGATCATGCCATTGTATTAGGAAGTCGCTCTTACAAGACGGTTATTCATAAGGGGGCGCAAGGAGAAGTGATTTTCGCCCCGTCTACAAAAGAACAAGGGGATACTTGGGATTGGTCCAAAAAGGTAGAATTTCGAACGGATGGAACAATGAAACAAGCAACTGATACGGGATGGATTACACTTCCTACAACTGGGGTAGAGAATGTTTCTGATAGAATTTTGAAGTACAAAAGAAGTGGGGAACAGATTAGTGTAATTGGTTCCGTTCGAAATCCTCAAAATGAGGCAGTATTCGCTACACTACCAGTTGGATTTAGACCCGTACAGCACATTGCTTTTCCAGCGCTGGCATATGGATATACACCCGCAGCTTGTGAAGTTACAATCAAACCTGATGGTGGGATTTTCGTGAACGGTGTTCCAAACGGAGGTACTGTTCATATTGCAATGAGCTTTTTAATTTAGTTATTACAAATCAAGCGTGCAAAAGCAGGTTTTTTAATTGTATAAAATTTTAAAAAAGAGACAACACTGTCTCTCTTTTTTATAGATGAGGAGTTGAAAAACACGAGTATTGAAATTGGTGTACTGATTGGAATATTATCGCTCCCAGCAGTTATTTTGTCTATGTATTCACTCACAAAGAGATTGTCTCATAGTATATATAGCTTGTTTTATATAAGTCCCACTTATATTTTCGACACCAACATATGTTTGTGAACTACTCGCCACTTAGCAAAGCTTGAAGTGGGAGCTTCTCAGTTCCACGACGAAAGCAACCTTTCGTCTCCTTGAGCGTTACTTCGGGGTGTTCCACCCCTAGATGCCCAACACTTGGACGCTCTCTTGGTACGGTTGATATTTTACGCAGGAACCGAATGGCTTGGTTTTCGCACTCTATTTTCTTCCTGCAACCTCATATATCAAGTTATCAAAGAGCTTCATATAGCTAGTTTATCAAAAGTGTTTGGCTATGCCAAACCGAAATTCATCTCCCACCTACCGTTGGGCTAGCGCCCTTCACACGCTTGAGGTAGGAGAATTCTTTCGGTAAATTCGTTAAATTTTCAAAAAAGGACGTGAAAGTATATGGAAGATTTACATGCAAAAGTTGATAGTTTAAAAGAAGAACAAAAAGAGATTAGGCGAGATAATCGGAATCTAGATACACGTATAACTATAAATGAAAAAGACATTTCTACAATTAACGAACAACTGGGAAAAATCCATCTCAATACAACATGGATTTTACGTATCGTCATTGGTACGATTGTTACAGGAGTTTTGGGAGTACTATTCAAAGGCGGGATTTAAGTGCGTCACATAATCTGTATGTAGAAAAGAGGGACAAAGGTATCCCTCTTTTCTTTGGAAAGGAGTGATTAAAATAGAGTGGTAATCTTTCATTTTTGCGTAAAGATGTAATTTACTTAGAGGTATTTGTAATGTATGCACATTGAGGAAACTTGTCTCATAATATATAGGGATTACTATAGTAGACTTTTTAGGGGCGTGATTGTATGCCAGATCTACATGCAAAAATCAATAGATTAAGAACTGAACAAAAAGAAATGGCAAGTGATATCCAAAATTTAGAAAAACGTACAACAATTAATGAGAAGGATATTTCGATAATTAATAACCAATTAGAAAAAGTTTGTTCGAACACAACATGGATTTTACGAATTGTCATGAGTGCAATCATAATGGCAATTTTAGGCTTGATTATAAAATTATAACTTAAAACGTTTATATATAAATGTAAAAAGGTAAAGAGTATCTTTGTTTCTTTTTAGAAGGAGATAAAATGTATGGTAATTGAACTAGGCATACTTATTGCAGTATTTTCACTTGCCATCAGCTATTTTGGCTATGCACTGAATAAGTCTAAATCCATCAAAGCAGATGGACAACAAAGTGCAGAGGTTAAAACAGAACTTGGTTATATCCGAAAAGGTGTAGACGATATACGGATTGATTTAAAGGCAAGTGAAAAACAAATGGTAGCACTAGGAGAACGCGTGACAAGAGTAGAGGAGAGTACGAAACAAGCGCATAAACGCTTAGATACAATCGAAAAGGAGAATAATTAGACTTGACAAAAGAACATATCCAAAAACGATTCCGCAACTGGAAAACATGGGTTGCGGTTTTTTCATTGCTCGGTTTTTTATGTACGAAGTTTGGTGTGCCAGAGGCAAAAACATTCTTAGATGAATTGGCGCCTTACTTGCTTACGGTAGGGATTACGCTTGGGATTTGGTCAGATCATGAAGGGAATCGGAAAGGGGATGTTGAATAATGGGTTGTTTTGCAGGATCAGGTGGTCATAACAAAATTGTACCAGGAGCAAATAGTCAATATGGAATCGAGCATGTGGAGGATAGACGTTTCTTAGACGCTGTTGCTATATATGTACAAGCAGCAGGTTGGAAATATGTGAATTGTTCCGATGAAGTAGGGACGACACAATATGATGTTTGGAATAATGCAGCTCATAATCACTTACGTGTGACGAATAGCAATGTAGATTTACAGTTTCATTTAAATGCTTCTCCAGGTGGTACAGGTTGTGAAGTTTGGCTACATCCTTCATACGGGGATAGAGAATTAGCTGCAAAGATTTCAGGGGCTATGGCCGGTGCATTTGGATTAAGAGATAGAGGAATTAAATTTTCAACAGAATTAGGTTGGATTAACAAAACGAAGACGGGATTACTTCCGGAAATTTGTTTTATTGATAATGAAGTAGATATGCAGAAGTATCGCGCGAACTTTGATAAAGCTGCTAAAGCCGTAGCCGAAGTTATTGTGGGGCAGTCTATTCAATCAAGCACATCATTATTGACAGGAGGAAATACGATGAAATGGACAATGAAATCAGGTGGGTTAGGTGCTAATTTAGCCCAAGAGATTATGGATAAACTTGCTGAGTTTAAAGTAAAAGGGAGTCTACTTTATGAAGGGGACGGCATTTTCTATCTACAATGCGAACCTGTGGAAGATCGTAATAAATTAGGTGCTATTACATGGTATTTCAAAGATTATAAAGGGTGGTATTGCGAAGTTTATCAAGTATAGGTATATAGCGCTTCCTGTTGAACGACCATACATGCAAAAAACTATGTTGGTGGCCTGGATTGCTTTTATATATAAAGGTTGTTTTAAGGATAATAAAAAATCCATCTTCCGGAGTTGAAAGATGGATTTTTTATAGTAAATTCTTGGTGTACTGTTAATCTATGTGTGTAGTGGAGTAAATATACCTATGCCTACTCATAATTTTTTTATAAAACCCTCAATTTGTTCTTCTTTACAATCTAATAAATTTGGATATTCATCAAAAAAATCAAAGCCTCATTCTTCTAATAGTTCTTGATAAGTATTTTTATAAAAATCAAAGATTCCCTTTCTCCGTAAGTCGTCTAACAAAGGCATAATTTCTTTTAATTTAGGCTCAAATCCAGCAGCAAGCGCAGTTAATTCTACTCGTTTCGAATAATAACAAATATAGGCTAGCTCATATTCAGTGAGTTTTGGCATAGGTTGTCCTTTCAATTTGTATGAGACTTAAAAATCTTTTAATGCTTCACGTAAAAAATCTTCAATTAAATCACTCTTTGCTCCTTTACCAAACTTTTTACCATAACGATCAAACTTTTTCGAAATGTCCTCACTAAGGTAAATGCTCCTTTGGATTTTCTTGGGTTTACTCGTTCTAGATGTGATGTTTTCTAATATTTGAGAGACACTAATATTGTTATTCATGTTAGTATGGAGTTTAATACTATCATTATTACTTATACTAGTATCATTATCACCTTTAGTACTATTACTAGTACTAATTTTAGTTTCAACCCCAGTACTAGTATTTGCAACATCACCAAAATCAACAAGTCGTTTCTTTTGTGCCAATTTCCTCAAGCTCCTTCCACAATTCAAAATAACATTGCCCAGCATCTTTAAACTTCTTCGACAAGGTTGCAGGAACATTTTCATAAGCGATAGATGATGCATGGCGAACGGTTCTTGGGATTACCGTTTCAAATACTCTTATATTATTTTCCAAGCAGTATTTCCGAGTGGATTGCAAAACATCTGAGTGAAGGGAGGTTCGTGAATCCACCAATGTCCCTAATACGCCCAAGATTTCCAAATCATTGTTATATTGTTCTTTAAACTCTTGAATAGTTTGTGTTACTTTAACTAGGGAGCGCATCGAAAATTGCTCAGGGTTAAATGGGATTAAAATTCCATCTGCAAAAGCAAATACATTGCCAACCATTAAACCTAGCGAAGGTGGTGTATCTATTATGATATAATCATATTTTTTTTGTAAATCTACACAGGCCACTTTCATGAGTAAAAAAGGATTAATATATTTATCTCTATTTCTAATTACTTCAAATTCAAACCCCACAAGATTATCGTTAGATGGAATAATATCAATATATTTATGAACTTTTACAATAGCTTCCTCTGTCGCACAATCGCCAACAAGGACATCATATATTGTCAAATTATATTTGTCTGGATTCTGGCCAAAGCTAAGTGCAATATTCCCCTGATTGTCACAATCAATAATTAAAACCTTTTTCTTTTTCTCTGCTAACACACCAGCTAAATTTACAGTAGTCGTTGTCTTCAAACTACCACCTTTATTGTTATTTACACAAATAACAGGCACCATTAAAAACTCCTCTCAACATTAACTTTAATATAAACTTTAGTCATAGTAATGATATTGAAATAAGTATTAGTATTGACGTTAAAATCAGTACTTTTGTTAGTACTATGATTGATGTTAATATTTACTGTATAATATCTATTCTCTCAATAAGACTCAATTCCTTCTCAAAAACAAAACACAAGCATAAGCGCAATGCTCATCCTCGTATTTACAAAACTAGGAACCTTACGTTACAATATTTGTAGAAAATAGTCAGAATAAATGTACAAGAGCCTTATTCTCTCCCTCGCCAAAGTTTGAGAATAAAGCTCCCTAGAAAGTTACACAAGGTGTCCAGACCCTGTTGTGAATTAAATTGTGTCTTTATAATAACAAATTTAAACCGGCAGGTAAAGTATAAATGTATCTTGTGTAGCTTCCTTTTATTCTCAAAAGGAGGCTTTTTTGTATGTCGGAAGCGATACAACTATCGCAAATCGAAACGTATATAGAAGAATGGCATGAATGTTATCTCTCCGAACTGAAAAAAACGGGTTATGTGGTGACATTAGATTTAAGTAAAGAAGAGTATAAACAAATTTGGTATGGGTTAAATGACTTAGAACACTTTCTCAGAAGCTCCAGATTGTCTCTTAAGGACATTTATGTCTCTCTGAATGCTTTTAATCACGGGAGTCGTAAAACGTCTGATTTGAGGCAAATACGTAATATAGGAGTAGATTTAGATTTTTATAAACTTGGGCTGACGAAAGAGCATGTAATGGAAGAGCTTACTAGATTAATTGCAAAAGGTACGATACCATGTCCGAATTTAATGTTACACGGTCGAGGAATGCAATTACTTTACAGCATTTCTGGCGGTGCTGCACCTATTATGGGGTACATGACTCAATACATAACGAATAACCTAATTAAGTCTTTAATGCATCTAGGCGCAGATGGGGCGTGTTCAGATTTATCACGTGTATTCCGTTTACCACATTCCGTCCACAGTAAGACAGGCAAGCAAATCGAAGTAGATATTTGGACGAAAAAAGAGTATCAGCTGATGGAACTCTATGAATATGTACCACCGATGGAGAAAAAGCGTCCTACGAAGCGTAAGGGTATTATACAGACGTTACCAGCACCCAAAGGTGTCATGACCCTCTACAGCCTAAATACAGCACGTAAAGTGGATTTAGAAAAGATTGTGGAGATGCGGAAAGGTGAAATAGATCATAGGCACGATATGACCTACATATATGCGTTCACAACGGCTCTGATTGTAAAGCATCAAGGTGCAACTCTGGAAATGACTTTGCAGTTGAATGATAGATTTACAGACCCGCAGAAAACAAGAGAAGTAGAACGTACTGCGAAAGATGCATATAAAGATGCAATCACATTCTTCGATGCATATGCTAAAAATGATTTCGAAATGAAGGGACTACCAAGAAATTTGATTAAACCAATGAAGAATACAACTGTAATGGACAAGCTGAATTTAAATTTGACGCAGGATGAGATTGAGCATTTGACAACGTTGATTAGTAAGGGGGAGAAACAAAGGCGTGATACAGTAAAAAAACGTGAACAACGTGGGTCTGTGACACGAGATAAATATTTAGCGCAAGAACAGGAGAAAAGAGTAGACCAATTAACTCAGCTAAAAGAAGTTATGGAGATACATCCAAAGGCATCTCAGCGTCAAGTAGCAAGAATTCTAGGTATCTCGGAGTCATACGTGCGAAAATTAAAACAACAACTTGTATAAAAAAGTGCGCACTGGTTGTCTGCTTAAAGCTGTTTTATTAATTGGACTATGTGTTCACAAAATAGGCCGGGGTGTTTGTTATGGTTTTTACTGCTTGTTTTTGGGCTGGGGTTGTTCTTTTGGGGGGAGGTTTGTCAGGATGTTTCAGTTGGCTTGAGCGGTTGTTTACTTTATAAGTGGTTGACTGTGTGATCTTGGAGTGTCTAGGGAATCGTTCCTATTTTTGGGTTGTAATTTTTATTTATAGTAAGGTACGTGAAATTATATTTTTTTAAGGGGCTTATTATTGACTATGAGGACAGGACAGGTGAACTACTCGCCACTTAGCAAAGCTTGAAGTGGGAGCTTCTCAGTTCCACGACGAAAGCAACCTCTCGTCTCCTTGAGCGTTACTTCGGGGTGTTCCACCCCTAGATGTCCAACACTTGAACGCTCTCTTGGTCCGGTTGATATTTTACGCAGGAACCGAATGGCTTGTTTTTCGCACTCTATTTTCTTCCTGCAACCTCATATATCAAGT
>NZ_JBNPJZ010000161.1:0-8835 GCF_050312695.1 Bacillus sp. AF62
GAAAAAGATCATACATTTAAAATTAAAGAAATATGTGCTGATCCATGGAATGCAACGCAATTTATGCAAGACATGGAGGCGGAAGGGTATACCATGATAGAAATACGTCAAGGTATGGCAACTTTATCAGGACCTACAAAGGATTTTCGTGAACAAGTGTATCAAAAGAAGGTCATCCATAACAACAACCCTGTACTGAACTGGGCAACTAGTAATGCTATAACAAAACAGGATGCTAACGAAAATATCATGTTGGACAAGTCGAAAACTACAGAAAGAATTGATCCGATAGCGGCTGTTATTAACTCGCATGTTCGATGCATGCTCAATTCTGGTGAGATGGACTTAAATTCCTATATATTAAGTCAAGATTTCTCATTTTAGGAGGAATGACATGCGATTCTTGTTGTTTTTTATAAGTATTTTAGAAGATATTCTATTGATTTCGGGGTTGTCCATTATTGTAGGGACGACTTTTTTTGTTAACCCGATTTATGGATGGTATCTGTTAGGGATTATTCTCACAATGTTGGGGGTGGTGATGATAAGAAGATAGAAAGGAGGTGAAACTTTTGATTTTTCGGCAGTTATTTAGAAATCAGGATACGACAGATTTAAAAAATCCTTCTCCTTGGTTTAAAAGTTTATTTGGATATCAAGCCGCAAGCGGTGAAAAGGTAACGGTTGAATCCTCTTTAGGTGTTCCGACGGTTTATCGATGTATTAATATCCTTGCAAATAGTGTTGCGATGCTTCCTTTTCAAACGTTTAAAAAGACAGCGAAGGGAAGGGAACGGGATAAGGCACATCAAGTATCGTTTGTTTTGGAAAGACGCCCGAATCCTTACCAAAGCCCATTTAAATTTAAACATTTAATCGAAACACATCGAAATACATGGGGAAATGCCTATATCAATATTCATTGGGGTGTAGATGGAAGGCCAAAAGAGTTGTGGGTATTAAATCCAGCTGTTACAACGCCCACGGTGGACTTAAAGACCAATAAACTATGGTATTTTACGAGCTTGCCAGACGGTACACCTATAAAAATACCTGATGAAGACATAATCCATCTTACTACACTATCTACTGATGGTTTAAGGGGGAAACCTCCTATTCAAATTGCAAGAGAGTCTATAGGTAGCTCACAGGCGGCCCAAAAGTTTAAAGGTAAATTCTTTACAAACGGTGCAGCGCATAGCGGGATATTAAAAACAGAACAACCTTTAAATAAAGAGGCTAAAAATAAACTTCGTGATGCCTGGGAAGAAGCAAATACAGGGTTGAATAATGCGCAAAGAATAGCTATTTTAGATGCTGGACTAGAGTTTGAAAAGGTTGGAATGCCTTTGAAAGATGCTCAATTTATCGAAGGTATGAAGTTTGATAAAGGTGAGATTGCAAATATTTTTAATATTCCTTTGCATATGATTAATGAGTTAGATCGTGCTACTTTCTCCAATATTGAGCAACAAGCGTTGGATTTTATTCAAAATACATTGAGTCCAATTCTTATTCAATATGAAGAAGAGTTTTCTTATAAATCATTTTCGTTTCATGAGCAAAAACGATATTACTTGAAGTTTAACCTAACAAGCTTATTACGTGCTGATTCTAAATCACGAGCAGAATTCTACAAAATTATGTTAGATGCTGGTGCATTTTCAATTAATCAGGTGCTGGAACTGGAGGATATGGACGGGATTGGGGAATACGGTGATAAACACCGTGTTGACTTAAACCATGTATCTATTGAAATCGCAGACGAATATCAATTGGCAAAAGCTAATGGAGGAGTGTTACAGAAGGGAGATGAGGACGATTAAAGACGTATTTACAATTAAAAATCAAACAGATTCTTCAGCTGATCTATTCATTTATGGTGACATCATAAACAATACCGGATGGAAATGGGACGATTCCGATGTGATGCCGGATGATGTGAAAAATATTTTAGGGCAGTTGGATGATAAAAGTAATTTAAATATCTATGTAAATAGTGGTGGTGGTTCTGTATTCGCTGGTTTAGCTATTTATAACATGTTGAAACGTAATAAAGCGCAAAAAACTGTTTATGTGGACGGTGTTGCAGCTTCTATCGCTTCCGTAATCGCCTTGGCTGGTGATCGTGTTGTTGTCCCTTCTAATGCTTTTTTAATGGTCCATAAACCATGGACTGTAAGTAGAGGGAATGCAAATGTACTTCGTAAAATGGCAGAGGACTTGGATAATCTTGAGGCTGGAATTATGAATGTATACAAAGAAAACTTGAAAGAAGGCATCGAAATTGAAGTAATTCAGCAATTAGTAGATGCTGAGACCTGGTTAAGTGGTGAAGAAGCTGAAAAATACTTCAATATTGAAGTTGTGGAAGCAAAAGAAGTCGCAGCTTGTAGTAGTGATTACTTTGATAAATATCAGAAAACACCTAGTAAAGTAGTAGCAAAGGCTCCTTCTATTCCCAAAAAGGATAATAGCGAACAATTAAAAATACAAAACGCACTAGACCTGTTAGAGCTTTAGGTCTATTTTTTGTGCCAAAACAAGGAGGAAATACCGAATGGATAAACGTGAACAAGAGTTACGTCAAAAAGTTGCTGATTTAAAAGCGAAAGCAGAAGAATTTAACAATAGTGGTAAATATGAAGATGCAAAGGCAAAAATTGAGGAAGCGAAAAACGCGAAAAATGAACTAGATAACTATCTAGCAATGAAGCAAATTCAAGTTCCTGAGCCTGTAAATTCACAGGCAGGAGTATTACCTCCAGCATCAGTTCAAAATGAAGATACATCGTATAAAGAAGTATTTATGAAAGCAATACGTGGTCAAAGTTTAAGTCATGAAGAAGCAAGCGTTATGCAGGAATACAAAGCAGCACTATCTGAGAATACAGGAAAAGATGGCGGTTATATTGTTCCGGAAGATATTACGACAACTATTAACCAATTAAAACAGACGGTTGATAATTTAGAACAATATGTAAATGTACAACCTGTTTCAACAAACAAGGGGGCCCGTACATTAGAAAAACGTGCAGCATCTACACCTTTTGCGCCATTATCTGAGTATGGAAATCCAAATGCGATGCAAGAAATTGCTTCACCACAATTTGATCGTTTGCCGTATGTTATTGAGGATTATGCAGGATTTCTACCTGTACCAAATGATTTATTAAATGATACGGATCAAGCGCTAGAAGCTTATTTACGTCAGTGGATTGCGAAGAAATCTATTGCAACGCGAAACTATCTGATTTTACAAGAAATCAACAAATTAGCAAAAGTTGATTTAAAGGATTATAAAGGCATTAAAACTGCATTAAATGTCACATTAGATCCTGCTTTCTCAGCTGTAGCAAACATTATTACAAACCAAGATGGATTCAATTACTTAGATCAATTAGAAGATAAAGATGGTCGCCCACTTCTTCAACCAGATCCAACAAATCCAACACGTAAGCTATTATCAGGAAAGCCAGTTATTGTTTTATCCAATAAGACGATTGCTACAGATAAAGATGGTAAAGCACCATTTATTGTTGGGGACCTGAAAGAAGCAGTTGTGTTATGGGATAGACAGCAGTTATCGCTTGATATGACAAAAGAGGGTGGAAGTGCTTGGAGAGGTAATACAACAGAATTCCGAGCAATTGAACGTGAAGACGTTACGTTATGGGATACAGAAGCGGTTGTATATGGTCAAATTACAGTTACGGCCAAAGCTTAATGATGTAGGAGGGGTTCTTCTTGGTACTAACATTAGAAGAAGCAAAAAAGTATCTTCGTGTGGATGGTGATGAAGAGGACGATCTCATTACATCTTTCGTAGAAGCAGCTGAAATATATATTAAAAATGCTACAAGTAAAAATGTAGATTTGAAGAGCGAGCTTGCTAAATTAGCAGCTCGTATTTTAATTGCTCATTGGCATGAAAATCGTGAAGCAGTTGGAAAGGCTGAACAATTAGCATTTAGTTTGCAGTCGATATTAGTTCAGTTGCAATATTGTGGTGGTGATGCAAGTGAATCCAGGTAAATTAGATAAACGTCTTACCTTTCAAGTGAAAGACGAGGAAGCAAAGAGCCCAGACGGTGATCCAATAGAAGGTTATAAGGATTCTATTACTGTATGGGGCTCTTTTATTTTTTTAAAAGGAAGAAAATACTTTGAAGCAGCATCAGCTAATAGTGAAGTTCAGGGTGAAACAGAAATACGATTTCGCGCAGATGTGAATGCTGATATGAAGATGAAGTATAAGAACGTAATGTATGACATTATTTCAGTTATTCCAACTGAAAAACACACCTTATCAATCATGTGGAAGCGTGGTGGAATGAATGGCTGATGGTGTTGATTTTTTAGGCTTTGATCGTTTGATATCTGAATTAGAGCAAATGGGTCTACGTGGAGAAAAGATTGAAGATAAAGCTCTTGCAGCAGGTGGTGAGCCTATTCGAAAAGCTATTTCTGAAATAGCCCCAAGGAGTGATAGCCCTAAAAAAGCAACAAAAAGCGAACCGTGGCGAACAGGACAACATTTGGCTCATAATATACGGGTTACAAAAGCAAAAATGGAGGGCGGCATAAAAACGATTAAAATTGGTATAGATAAAGCGGATCGTTCCCCCTATTTCTACGGAAAGTTCTTAGAATGGGGAACGTCTAAAATGCCAGCAGAGCCATTTATAGAACCTGGATTTAATTCTTCAAAAGAAGCGGCAATTCGTGCTATGACAGATATTTTGAAGAATGAAATGAGGTTGAATGTATGATAAATTTACGACCTGAAATCGTGCAAGCTCTTGAAAATAATCAGGAGCTTGTTTCCTTATTAGGCGGAAGACGTATTTATTATCGTAAAGCTAAAAATGCTGAAGAGTTTCCGCGTATTACGTTTTTTGAACTAGACAATAGACCAGATGGATTTTCGGATAATGAAGAAAATGAAAGTGAAATCACATTTCAAATCGATATTTGGTCAAAAGGTAGTACAACAGCAATCCATAAAAAAGTGAATGAAATCATGAAAAGTATTGGTTTTTCACGCTATGCGGTTGCTGATTTATATGAAGATGATACACAAATTTTTCATTACGCGATGCGATTCGCAAAAGGAGTGGAGTTATAGATGGCCGGAGAAGTGATTAAAATTAGTTCAACTGTCGGTGTAGATAGCCTTGTTTACGCAAAGTTATTAAAAGATGATGCAACAGGTGTTGACTATAGTGCAGTGAAAGAAATGGAAGGCGCTGTAAAGATTAAAACTTCTAAAAAGGTAGCTTCGGAGATTATGTGGAGCGATAACAAAAAATCGGAAATTGCTGAGTCTGATGGGGAAGTAGAAGTAGAGATTGAACTTCGTAGTATTTCATTATCAACAAAAGCAGATATTGAAGGGTATCCAGAAGTGAAAGACGGTGTGCTAGATGAGAGACGCGAAGGTGAAAAGCCTTATGTAGCAATCGGCTGGCGTTTCTTAAAGGCTAATGGGAAATATCGATATGTTTGGTTATTAAAAGGGAAGCTTTCACAAGAGGAAGAAGAAGGCGAAACGAAGAAGGATAAGCCTAACTTCCAAACAACGAAACTCAAAGGTTCATTTATTGAGCGTGATTTTGACGATAGGCCTAAATTTACAGCTGATGCTGATGAACCTACATTTACAAAAGCTGTGGGAGATAATTGGTTTAAAAAGGTGTATGAGAAGCCTGTAGTACAACCACCAGCAGGAAAGTAAGGGGGGAGCAAAAGCTCTCTCTCTTTTTTATTAACGAGGAGGAAAAGCCATGAAATTAACGCTATTAATCAAGGAAGAAAAGAAAACGTTTCATTTACCGGAGTTCATTCCAGCGCGTTTGATTCGTCAAGCGCCTGAGCTTGCGGATATTCCAAATAACCCTGGTCCGGAGGACATGGATAAAATGGTTCAATATGTAGTAAAAGTGTACGGTGAACAATTTACATTAGATCAATATTGGGACGGTGTGGATGCTCGTAAATTTTTATCCACAACTTCCGATGTAATTAATGCGATCATCAATGAAACTGTGGGAGCGGCTGGTGGCACACCAGGAACTGGAGAAGAAACAAACCCAAACGCGTAGAGGGAGGAGGGCTCACGTTCACTGAGTTTATGGACGAGCTCTACCTCTCTTTATTACGTCAGGGGTATAAACACCATCATATCGATAACGAAATGGATATCTGGCATTATTTAAGGCTAAACCAAAAATATCGTGAACAAGATTATTACAATAGTGGAAATCAGAATTTAAATGAAATGGGAGTTCCAGCAGAAAACATTATCTAATAAGGGGGAAGATAATGGCGAATGAAATGAATAATTTAGTCGTTAGGCTGTCCCTTGATAATGTGAATTTTTGTCAAGGTATAGCAAACTCAGGCCGTGCGGTTAGGACATTACAGAATGAGCTGAAATCTGTAAGTACAGGAATGGGTGGCTTCGCAAATGCCAGTCAACAAACGCAAGCGAAAATGAATACACTCAGCAGGCTTATTGAAGCACAAAAAGAAAAAGTTAGAGCTTTGCGACAAGCCTACGATCAAAATAAGGCTAAATTAGGTGAAAATGATGCAGCAACCCAGCGATATGCTTCGCAAGTAAATAAAGCAGTTGCTGATTTAAATAGATTTGAAAATGAATTAAAGCAAGTAAACCGTCAAGCTGAACAAAAAGGGATGGATAAGTTAAACAACTCTTTAAAATCTCTACAGGCCGAATTTCAGTCTATTGCAACAGGCATGGGCGGTTTTTCTCATGCGACAGAACAAACACGAGCTAAAGTAGATGTTTTATCTCGTATAGTAGATAAGCAAAAAGAGAAGGTTAGGGAACTTCAACAAGCCTATAATCGTGCAAAAAGCGAAGAAGGTGAAGCAAGCCAATCAGCACAGCGATACGCAGAACAAATTCATCGAGCGACAGCTGAACTGAATCGATTTGAAAATGAATTACGTCAGTCAAATCATGAATTAGAACAGCAAGGCAATCGTCTATTGAACTTTGGAAACCGAATGGAGTCATTGGGTAATCATTTGCAGAATGCCGGTATGCAAATCGGTATGGTGTTTGGCGGAATGACGTATGCAATAGGTCGAGGGCTAAAATCAGCTGTCGAAGAATCGATGAACTTCGAGCAACAGATGGCTAACATAAAGGCAGTATCGGGTGCAACTGGACAAGAAATGAGTAAACTCTCTGAATTAGCTGTGAAGTATGGGGAAGATACAAAATATTCGTCTGTTGAGGCCGGAAAAGGGATTGAAGAATTAATAAAAGCCGGCATTAGTTTAACGGACATCATCAATGGTGGATTAGAAGGGGCTCTAAACTTAGCGGCCGCAGGTGAACTAGAACTAGGAGAAGCAGCAGAAATTGCTTCTACTGCCTTAAATGCATTTAAAGCAGATCATCTTTCTGTTGCGGATGCAGCAAATATTTTATCTGGAGCGGCTAATGCTTCAGCAACAGATGTACGGGAGTTAAAATACGGTCTTTCAGCTTCATCAGCAGTAGCAGCAGGGGCTGGCATGACTTTTAAGGATACAGCTACAACCCTAGCAGTATTTGCTCAGAATGGGTTAACATATAGCCCCGTTGCGACGAGATTCGCTACGTAAAGGACGTGAATTGCTGGGAAGCTAAGGTTACATAACTATGCTAATCAGCAGCCGAGTTATTTAGGAATAAATGAAGGGTTCAGAGACTAGGGTATGGAGTCCAGAACGGACAGTAAAACCCCACGAGCGCGTCCCATCCTAACGTGTAAGGCGAGGATGATGATATAGTCCGATACTCCAGTGAAAATTGGAGAATATGAGATAAAGAGCTCATATATAACGAATGTAAAAGGTTCTGATGCAGGTACGTCTCTAAAAACAATGCTTATGCGTTTAAATCCAACAACAAAAGAAGCGTATAATCAAATGAGGGATTTAGGGTTAATTACTTATAATGCACAAGCAGGATATGATTTTCTTGTTAAAAACGGTATACAACCAGCTTCAAGGAGCGTTGGCGATATTGAGCAAGCTTTAGAAGGCTATGTCATGAAAATAGAAGGTGCGAAAAAGTGGAATGACAAGTGCGATACCACATTTCGTGAATTAGCTACAAGTTCAGCATTTCTATCATCAAAATTTTATGATCAACAAGGACATATTCAAAGTCTAGAAAATATTTCAGGAACCCTTCATGAATCGATGAAAGATTTAACAGATCAGCAACGTAGTATGGCTTTGGAAACGTTATTCGGATCCGATGCTGTACGTGGTGCAACGATTCTTTTCAAAGAAGGTGCGAATGGGGTAAACAGCATGTGGGATGCCATGTCAAAAGTGACAGCAGCTGAGGTTGCAGCCACTAAGATTGATATATTAAAGGGACGTCTTACATTACTAGATTCAGCGTTTTCGACAATGAAAAAGACAATTGGTGATGCGCTTGCCCCTGTGGTTAGTGTTTTTGTTGCTGGATTGCAGAAGCTTGTAGATGGATTTAACTCATTACCAGGGCCAGTACAAAAGGCCATTGCAATTACAGGTGGTATTGTTCTTGCACTTACAGCAATAGCAACAGCAATAGGGGTAGTTCTTGCGGCATTCGGGATGATTATGTCAGGAATTGGAGCATTAGCAACAGCGTTAGGAATTGCTGGTGGTGCTGCAGGTCTTGCTGGCGCGGCGGTTGGTGTGTTAGGAAGTGCATTAGGCGTGCTTCTTGGGCCTGTTGGTTTAATAGCAGCCGCTCTCATTGGAACTGGAGTTGTCGCATATAAAGCATATCAGAAAGCAACAGAGGACAGTATTGCTTCA
>NZ_JBNPJZ010000008.1:0-8568 GCF_050312695.1 Bacillus sp. AF62
ACACGGAAGTTAAGCTCTCTAGCGCCGATGGTAGTTGGGACCTTGTCCCTGTGAGAGTAGGACGTCGCCAAGCAACTTTAAGACGAGTCAGAATGACTCGTCTTTTTTGTATGCTTTCATACCTCTATCAATTGCATTTTTAACTCCTTCTAAATAAGAAAATCCATATTTTTTATCTGGCTCTAAGTAAGTTCCTTCCGCCCACTCATTCCATGCGTTAATAAATAAAAACTCGCTGTTATAAAAAGAGTAAGTACGATGAATTTGCTTGCTTAAATATATGGTGAACTTTTCAGGGGTAGAACCTACAAAGATGCTGCTATTTGCGTTTTTACGTCGTGCAGTATTATCCCAATCAACAAAAGCCCCAGGAAATGTTTTTTTCTTTGGGAGCGATCGTTGTAATATATACATCCATACTTTATCGTAGTCCCAAACATTCAATTGCATATCAGAATCATATATGACCTTATTTATGTCTGAAGAGCTATCATGGGCAATTGTATAGAAAGGTTCAAACTGAATGCTAGCATCGAATCCATTTATATTAGGTAGTGGAAAACTGTTTAATGTTTCAGCAAAGTATATGCCTTTTAAACCATTTTCTCGCGCTAATGCATTCCAGTAATTAAGCATTTTTTCACAATCAGGAATATGTCCTGGACGATAAATAATGAATAGAGGTTTATCATCTATATAAATATATCTCTCATCTTGGAAAGCCTGTAATAAATAATCAAAGTGTTCCTTCCAATCAGATATATCTCCGTAATCTTGAGGCATTAATATATGTTTATCGAGACCATCCCAAGATTTTGTCCATGGTTCATTTGCCCAAGAAAGACAAAAAGGGAAGTCAGGTTCCTTCATCTTTAGTACGTCATTAAAGGGTGTTTCTAATAGTCTTTTTCCCTTAAACCAATAATGATAATAACAAAAACCATATATACCGTATGCTTTAGCGATTTCTGCTTGCCACTTTCTTACGGAGGGGCTAGTTAAGTCATAATAAAAATCTTGATAAGGTTCCCTCGGTTGATAATGTCCTGAAAATAAAGGGCGTGCACTTTTAGTATTTGTCCATTCAGTAAATCCTTTCCCCCACCATCGATCATTTTCTTTAATTTGATGGAATTGTGGTAAGTAAAAAGCGATTATTTTCAAAGTATATCCCCCTCATGTTTTTCGTAGTTCAATTGTTGGGAAGGTATTCTTGATTTGGTGGAGCAATTTTAAAACAAGAGATATATTAGCTGTTTACTGCTTTTTTATGGTATGTATTGAATTTGTTTTTACAGCTTACTTAATAAGAGAGTATTAGGTAATTTGATATATAGCTGAAATAGAAAGTGCTTTTCGTCATGAAATTAAGTGTATTACGTTGAATAAAAGGAATTAAATTTTTTGAAGGACAAAGAGGGCTTGTGGTAATCGATTTACATCATCAAAAAAGTCTTGTAGCTTTAAATATTTTTCATAATGATTTTCAATATAAGTCCTAGGTATAACGGTTTCTCCGTAAAAACTACTATTTCTAACATCCCCTGCACCAGTAGCGCTGTGGACAAATTTTCCGTTTTCATAATCCGAGATAGCGCGATGTATATCTGGAAAAGCTTGAGATAAAGTTTTATGCCATCCTGTTTGAATTAATTCAGGATGTTCGTGGAATTGTTGACAAAAATCAAGAAAATAGCGCGCTTGTGTTGTTGCGATGAAAATTCCACCAGGGCGAAGAACTCTTGAAAATTCTTTTATCCAATTTTCAGCAGTTTCTTCGGATAAATGTGAGAATACAGAATAAGCGAATATGATATCTAATGAATTGTCACTAATAAATTCTACAGGGGGATGTGGACTTGCTATTTTATATATCCCTCTTCCTAGTGTTTCATTACAAAGTGTGATCATCGCAGGATCCACATCAATGCCAAGTAAATTTTGATCAGAGGCATCTTTAAATAAGAAGCGTATAATTCTTCCCCATCCGCAGCCGAAGTCTAAAACTTTACTTTCTTTATTCACGGGAACCCCTAAATTCTGGGCGTATTGTTTTATATAGCTATAAAACAAATATGCTTCATAAAGAGCATGTTCATAGGAAGCACCTACAAATTGTTTTTGAATTTCTTCAGGAGGAAACCTAGGTACGGGAACCCCATTTATCGTTGTTTGGGAACAACTTTGTATAAATAAATTTAGAAGTTCAACATCAGATAGTGAATTAACAAGATTATCAAAATCACTTCCTAACTTAAAGTTATGCATTTGTCAAACCTCCGAATTATATAGTGATTAAACCTTATTTTCTTGCTTTTTACTAATAAAAACATGTAAAAATTCAGCATCTAACCCGAGTGATCTATCCTTTTGTAAATAAACAATGGTATACATATTTGTGTGTGTATAAATATATTCAATCATATCCTGCCCCCAATCGAACGTTACTAAAGACCCATTCTCATCAATAGGGTTTCCGTGATAAATGGGCTCTTCAATATATTCAATCACCTCTTTATTCAATCTTGCTCTTTGCACAGTTTTTGTGAGTGTATGATACCAAGGGACAGTAAATACATGAGCGCCGCCAGGTTTTAATACTCGTTCTATTTCTTTAAAGGCTTTGTTTGGCGTCATTACATGCTCAAAAACGTCTTGAGTAATGAATAAATCAAAAGATTCATTTTCAAAAGTCATGTCTTCTAAGTTCTCACATCTAATTCCTTGAAAGTATTGGCCAAGAGGATAGTTTTTAAAGTATTGAGAATATGTATAGTTTTTACAGTTTTTTAATAGTAGCTGAGTTGTAATTCCTCCAGGAGAGGATTCGTGGATACTATAGGAATCCCATTTTGGAAAAAATGTGTGTAAAGTATGGATTAAAGCTCGCTGCCTTGGGATAGAGTTACATGTAGAACATAAATAATGATCTCTAAGCCAATCATTATGCTCTATAAATGTAGCTTTCTTTTCGCAAATAACGCAGTACCCATTATTGTGTTTCAAATTGATTTCCACACGACATCACTCCTATGTTACATGCAATCTATTTATGGAAAGTATGATACACGTCAACAATCGGCGAAATCAAAGGGAATAGGTGAAAGTTAGGTATCTCTTAAAATAGCGATTAGGAAAAGGGAATAATCAGTTGAAGAGAACCCGACTCGAATTAAAGTTTCACTTTATGCTATGCGATGCATTAGCTTTTATTCATAGAAAAATGTATAGACTTAAAGTATCCCTCTCGTGTATGGGTACATTTCAAAGTCCTGTGCATATATTTCTGTAACTAAATCCATAGTTTCTTTATCATAAAAGCTTTCGTATGTTGGAAATCGTGGGAAGGCTTCATCTGTAATGCTAAGTTCTGCATAGCTCCCTGCATAAATCATCTTGTGGGCGCGATGATGGTCTGAATTTGTAAGAAGTGCTAAATTGGATTTTATCAAATCGTACGTGTGTTCCAGTTTGGTGATTTGTGCATTAAAATCTTCTAAAGGAATATAACATTGGATGAAGTTTTCTTCACCAGGGACGTATTGTTGGCTAAAATGTATATCTATTGCTAGGGAATTGGAACCAAATGCCTGAACGTAATATAAAAATTGTTTAAATGATATTCCTTGATTACTATATTTATCATTGTAAAAATAATGACGGATACTTTCCCATTGGGGGCTAGCGTATGGATTGTCAGCAAGTAATAGAAATGAGCTGACAGCCCTTGTATAGGGATTTCGCACAAGTTTACAAACATCCTTTTTACCTTCTAGAAGACCATTCTGTAACTCTGGTATGTAATTTATATTGTTCTTATACACCCAGAATTCATAGTAATGAATAAAGTCATTGTATTTCTTTGCTTCAGTAAATAATCCAATTTGAAAAAAGAACCAATTAGCTAATGCGGTGCATCCGCTTCTGTGACTCCAAAATAGTATAAGGGGAAAGTCTTTATGGTAATGCGGAATTCGGTCTTTATGTAGAATTACATGATTTAAAAGCTCTTGATTTATATTTTTCATGAGTTTCGCACTCCTTTTTTTTGAGAACCTTGTGTATGTAGAAGTTTTTTTATGGGTTAAACAAGTGAGGATTGTTTATTAAATATATTCATGGGGATGAGTAAATATTATGAGTGTTTTTGCAGTCAATCTGAATAAGGAAGTTCTTCCAAAATGAAAATAGAAAATAAAGATAATGAAAATTTATAACAAACATACAATGATAAGAAGATGAATAATCGAAATGATCCAGTTTATTTGTGTATGTTTTTAGGTTTGACGATGGGAAAAATTTATTACTAGAGAGATGATATTATGAGGAAGAATAATTATTTAATAGTAGGTGGAAATAGTTTCATTGGTATCAACCTCGCATTGGGTTTATTGAAACAGGGGCAAAATGTAAAAGTATTTTCCAGGCATATAAATAATTTTCCTCAAAATATTATAAGTGAAGTTGAATTTATTAAAGGTGATTTAGAAAATGTTGAGGATATATATAAGGCTTTAGTGAATATAGATATTATTATTTATTTAGCTGCGACGTCTAACGTAGCAACTTCAATTGAAGATGTTTTCGGCGATATTAATAGCAGTTTATTTTTTCTTAATTTCATGGAAAGTGTTAAAGATTTTCGTATTAAAAAAATTATATTAGCTTCTTCGGGAGGCACAGTTTATGGTGAACCTGAATATTTGCCTATTGATGAGAAACATCCATTAAGACCACTTTCCCCGTATGGAATAACAAAAGTTTCGCTCGAGAATTATTTGTATTTTTATAAGAGAAAATATGGAATAGATTATGTTGTATGTAGATATTCTAATCCGTATGGAAAATACCAAAACCCCTTAAAAAAAGTTGGGGCGATAAATTGTTTTTTGTATCAGCATCTCAGTAATGAAAGGATTAATATATATGGGAATCCAGAGGAGATTATTAGAGATTATATTTATATCGATGATTTAGTTGAAATTACTATACAACTAGCACAATTAAATCAATTGAAATCTTGCGTATATAACATAGGGAGTGGCAAAGGTCTTTCTTTAAAACGAATTATTGTGGAACTAGAGAAAATAACAGAAAGAAAAGTGGATTTTATCTGTTATAAACAAAAACAAGAGAACGTCCAAAGAATCATTTTAAATATTGATAAGATAAAACAAGAATTGAATTGGGAACCTAAAATAGATTTTAAAAATGGGATTAGATTAAATAAGCTATGGATTGAAGAGTTCTTATATAGTAAAAAATAATAAACCACACTCTACTTGTATTTAAGCAGAGCGTGGTTTATTATTTTACTTCTTTTTCTATTACCCAAAGGTCTTGATGTTCCCACCAAAATCCTTCAGTATACTTTTTGATGATTGGGTTATAGGGCAATAATTTAATTTTGTCACACACGTAAGAGGGGCTAACTATCGTTTGTCCGTACTGATTAACATCTAAATCGAATTGTTCACTAGAAGAGAGAAACCAATAGCCCTGTTCGTTTAAATTTGGAAACCCGAAATATTTTTTACTTTGATAGCCATGGGTTGTGAAAATGAATAAACCACCAGGTGAAACAGCGTTATACAATGTTTGAAGCCAACGAAACCAAGTTGTATCAGGCATATGAGAAAAAAAGGATAGACAAAAAACAATATCGTACGTAGAGGAGTCTAATTTTAACTGTTCGGGCTCAGGATGAGATAATATAGAAGGATTATTTAATTTGTTTTCAATAAAGGAAATGGCCTCTTCGTGTATATCACAAGCGGTTATACTCAAATTCGCTTGTAGATTTAATAAATGACGTGTTACGCAGCCGTATCCAGATGCAAACTCTAACAATTTGATTGGATTGCCTGTAGGAGGATAAAGGGAAGTGATTAAGTCTAAGAGTATTTGTGCTGAGTTTTGCCCGTCTTTAAAATAGTAATCTATCGCTTCTTTTTTTGATGGGAAAACGGGATTAGTGACAATGAACTGAAAGATATGATCCTCAGGATGGATACTTGCATTTACATTGTAGCTGTGTGCGATTTGAGAAATTAAATCTTTATGTTCCTCTATAAAGTCTTTCAAAGAGTATTCCCCCTTAAATAATAGTATCGCCTTACAAGAGATATTGATGGCAGAGAAAGCATACGTTTAAATTTTTAAGTATGCTTTAAGATACTTTCTATATGTATACATTTTCATTTTAGAAATGTCATCGATAGTAAAGCTTTCTTTAATGAAATTTTGCATTTGCACAACTTCATTGTAATGGGAATATGAATCTTCTGTTCTTGTTACACTATTTAAATGTCGTCTATGATAGTTTAGGGGGGCTGGATTGAAGTAAATATCTCCCTCTGTAAGAAGAGAAACATAGAAGAACCAGTCACCAGCTATTTTGAACTTTTCTAACTGTTTTTCTGTTTTCTTCATATCTATATTTTTAAAAACTACACTCGAGACATTAGGTATAGTGTTTTTGATAAGTAACGTATCTTGTATTTCGTCGACGCCTTTTCGAAAATAGGGGGCTTTCCATTTCTCTTCATCGATATCATTTGTGTAATTTAAATAATGATTAGCCAATACATTTCCTTGTTCGTCTATTTGTTTTGATTGTGTGTAGCTTAAGGCAATATTGTTATTTATATAAAACCCCTGCATCACCTCTTGTAAAAATGTCTTATCGCATAAGTCATCGGCCTCTGCAATCCAAATATAATCACCAGTTGCTGCAGTGACGCCTTTTATCCATTGTTTAAATACAGAACCAGAGTTTGTATCATTAATAACCTGTTGAACCTTCAGATGGATCTTATTTTCTTTTGAGAGCAGTTCTTTAAATGTTGATACGCTATGATCAGTGGAGGCATCGTCTAAGAAAATTAGTTCGTAAAGAGGGTAGGTTTGGTTTAATATTGATTCGATTCGATCAGGTAAGTATTTTTCATAATTATAGTTTGGTATGATTACGCTTATCTTTTTGTAATTATGTTCGAGAAGATCTAGTAATTGATAAATGTAAGTAAGAAAATTGAAGTTTTTTTCGATAAGTTCTTGGCCAAAGCTTCCCTTTTGTAATCGTAATCCCTCATCATGAATAAATTCATATATTTTTTCTAGCATTTTGGGTAAATTTAAAAAGTCTACTAAGGCACCGGTTTTTTCTGTAACAACATCCTCAAAACCTCCAGCATTTTTAAACCCTATAACAAGAAGTTTTGCATCTAATGCTTCTAAAACAACATTTGGAAAAGGATCTTCCCTTGAAGTTAATAAGTATAAGTCAGCTCCGGCGTTATATAATCCGATATCGGGAGTAGGATCGATTACTGTGAAATGTGCTTTATATTTAGGGGGCAGTGTATTCAGGAATTGAACATCTGTTCTCCCTACCCAAATAAAATGAATATCCTTGTGAGTCTTTCTTACTGAGTAAGAGATAAGTGAGAATAGATCGATTCCTTTTCGATAATCTGCGAAGCCTACACCCAGGATGATTTTGCTATCTAGAGGCAGGTTAAGCTTCTTACGTAACTCATTTCTAGCTTTTGCGATATTATTCTTATAAGGATTGTGGTTAAACAAACCTTGAGGGAGAATGTGACATTTTTGAGGATCCAATTCAGTGATTGTACGAAATTTTTCTTGTACGTATTGTGAAGGGAAAACAACTTTGTAAGCAAATTCAGCGATGTTTTTAGCTTTCCCTTCAGCAGAGTACTGTTGTATTAAATGCGGTAATTCATGTATTAATGAAACAACTTTTATATTGTGTCTAGCTAGTAATGCGACGATATCGCCACTTATGACAGTGCTACATATGGCGAGGGTAAAATCCTGTGATAATAAATCCTTTATTAATAATTCGACCTTTTCTTTTGTTTGATAATCTTGCTCGAGACAATAAACAGGACCGTACTTTTGGAAATCGGGAATTAAAATACCGGATCCAATAGAAATAATTGCAACAGAGTAATCAAAGTTTTCTTTAAGAGCCTTAATAGTATGTAAAGAAAGTAGCTGTGCTCCGTGGAAATGGGCATCATGGGATACATAAATTATCTTTTTATTAACATGCATTTCATAACGCCTCCTAAGTTTATTAGATTTCTTTTCCTTTTTGTTGATTAAAGGTAAAGAAGAGAAATGTTTTATATATAATCCCCTAGAGATGAGTAGAAGGGGGGCGTACGAAAAGAAAAAATATTATCCTTAATATATATTTACTTGGTCTCGCATTCATTCTTTAGAAAAGTATTAGTATTAAGTTAGAGAGTGTAGTCTGCAGATTGTTAGTTTGAATACATACGTTTATGAAGTTCTAAGGATGTGTTAGAAATTAAGAGAGGGTAAAGCTTTTATAATTTATAAAATAAAAAAGATAAAAAGTATTGACGATTGATCTACAGGGGTGTAATATAGGACAAGTCGCCGATGACATTAACGTCGCAAGCGACAAACGAAATGAAAAACTTAGTTGACATTAACTAATGAAGATGTTAACATAAGGAAGTCGCAAATGAGCGACCAAGTAGTTCTTTGAAAACTGAACGAAACAAACAACGT
>NZ_JBNPJZ010000162.1:0-8485 GCF_050312695.1 Bacillus sp. AF62
TATCTATTGCATGTTCAGCTAGTTTTTCTGATTCATAACATTGCATATTTATTTTAGTTTTGCAACACCCTCAAAGAAACAACAAATGAGTTATATATTAATACGGGTACGACTTGCACAGTAGCAGAGCATATTGAGTATTGCACAAGAAAATTAGAATCATGGAATGTGTATATTGCTAAATGACTAAATGTGAAGAGGTGAATCATGATGAAACAAGAACAGTTGGAAGAATATATAGAAGTGCAAGACAGAAAAGAAACGGTATACAGAATCTATCATAAATTGAGTTTAAAACATGATGAGGAAGCGATATATGTATCAGCACATCATGCTGAAATGATTGTTCGGAAACTGTTACAACATATTGAAGAAATCGTGTTAACTATGAAAAGTACACGAGTAAAGGATAATTGGCTCATTGGTGCTCCTTTAGAAAATATATTGTGTAAATATTTTGGATTTACTTCACATGCAAGAAGATGGGATCAAGAGTATGTTGAAATTGAAAAGCATCACAATTGGGAAGGTGTTTATTTAAAGCATATTCACGAGCCAAGCTGGTTTCATTTACGTAATTTCAAAAAAATAATTGAGCAAGAAATGTTAGTAGAACAAGAACAAAATGAAAAGTTTTTGGAGAAAATCAAGGCACTCATGACGATTCCTTATGGAGATGAAACACTCGTTGAAGGAGAATTGAAGAATTATAACTTACATGAGTTGAAGCGCTTACATGATTATTTTCAAATTACATTCAAAAAATTAGAAAATAGTTTAGGTAGAGTGTGTATCGAAGAATGGAATGCAGACCCTGCAAACCTTTTTACAGAATACTATACAGATGGACGGGCGGGGTCTTGCCGTTGAAAAGTTTTTTAACGGCAAGAAAGGTCTGTTATTTTGTACAGACCTTTCAGTATTGGGGCAAGAGAAAGATTAAGCTGATTCAGCAGGGGAATGGGTAGGCTCTTGAATAGATTCGGAAGCTAGTTCTTGTTCCTTCTGTGCATTTAATACCCACTTGGATGATTTTTTTAAGATTTTCTCTGCCTGTGTAAAGGTTAATTCTTTGATGTCAGAGATGCTCAAGTGTGCTTTAATCGTGTCCTCATCCACTTTTCGAAGTGTAGCAAGTTTCTTAATGTTAACCTTAATTGCACCAATTTGTTGCGGTGAAATTTGCTTTTCAGGAACTTCAGGCAAGTCTTCCCCTGCATAGATATAGAGTCCTAGCCCGTGAAGAGCAATTGCTTTCACTAGACAACGTTGGATACTCGTATTGATATCAAAACTATTTGGTTCAGCTATTGGCTTGTTTTGATTATTAAGTATGGGATGAATCTGGCTTAGTGGTAATCCCTGTACTGTTACTTCTACCTCTACAAAAAATCCACAATCTGTTTTGAGATAGGGGACACCGTCAAACCGTTTGACATGCCATGTTGCGGTGGGGGCAACTTCCCGTAGACGTTTTACTGCCCACGCCCACGAGAGATAGCTAAACTTTCCTTTCTTTTCTACGTGTTCGGTACAATCTATTTGAGATAGTGTCGTAAAATAGTTTTCTGTTTTCATTGTTTATCATCCTCGCTTTTTTAGAATGGGATATGTTCCTTTTGTTGACTTGCTTCATAGACATGTAATAAGGCTTGTAACCTATGTTTGTAAGCAATAACAAGAGAAGAAGCATGTTCATCTTCGCTTTGCTCATAATAAGATATGAGATTCTTAAGAATCTGTATTTCGGCTTGGAGAGTGGAAGGGAATTTCATGTTATGCACCTGCCATTTTCTTAACAGAATGATCTTCTACATATTGCCGAATACACGAAATATCGTCATGTAGACAGTCTCCATCGAAATCAAAATAGTGCTCGCCGGAATAGATTTCACCGTCGCATGCTTCGCAATAGTCTGTACAATCGGTTGCTGAGGAATCATGAGTGTTGTAGATTACCATACAATTTTCTAACAAATATTCCGCCTCCTTATTTACGGGAGGAAATCAGCATGATAAACTGAGTATAGTAACGAGTAGCTGATTTCCTAAAACACGTTCCCATTGCCATGGGGACGTGTTTTTTCCGTTTGGGGACAGGAGATGTTACAGGTATGTCTGCTTATTTTTATGTGAACACCGCTTGTCCAACTGGAACGTGTTATGCAGGGAGCGGAGGCGCAAGGGTTTACTGCACAATTTTTTTCTGACGGAACAGGTCATACGATAGCGAGTATTTTGTCATTGTTCTTGGGATCGGAGGACGGAAGGGACGTACGAGTTCAAAGAACAACCAAAATCCGATAGAGTTGGGATGTGAGGAAGGAAAAAATTTGCCCCTTGCGCCTCCAGAGCGACCGAAATATAAACTGAAAGGAGGACAAGCGCCCCTAGTTATAGGGGTGCATTGATTTTTTCATGGAATGGTTTGTGACATTCTATTCAATCAAAAAGTCGCTAAAGCGACTTATCCATCATTCTCACGTATTGAACATGTTTATTTTTTGAGTCAATGTTGAGTTGGGCTTTGATGAGTGGAGACGAACCACGACGATAAAAAATTGATATGCACTTGCTGGGAGAGAGCGATAAACGAGCATCTGGTGTCAGGGAGGAATCACAGTGAAAAGAAAATGGGATATGGTATAATAAAGGAATAAATAACTGTGTACAAAGCGAGGGTAGAACAGTGAAAAATCATGTCATTGCAAATGGTCAAATTCTCCAAATGAATAAAAAGTGGTCAAATCTCAAACAGAATCAGCAGAATATGATTACTGAATGGTTACAGGCTGAATACCAGAGATTTATTGAGGTACATCTTCGCAAACCAAAGAAAAAGGAAGAAGAATATATACTGGATAGTGTTATGGAACAAATAAGAGAAAGAGATATCTGGATTCCATATCAAGAAGTGAAGACGTATTTTACAAATAAAAAAGGGAAATGGTATCGAAAGTTAGAGAATGAGTTTGAAAGTAGGCGAAAAGAAGAAGGGAAAGTGGGTCATGAAGTGGATGAGTAGGTTGAAATCTTTATTTTATAGTCGGAATATTCAAATGTGAATCCGACGTAAACATGGATTGTGTTGATATAAGTCATGAGAAATCGTAAGGGGCATTGCTATGGAGAATATAAAGACAAAAAAAATACCCAAGAGACAAGGACGCGTTCGGCAAATACAAAGAACCTCACAACAATGGGATGATTTGTGTAAGCAAGCTGTAGTACTATACGACCAAGGGATGACCTATTCTTTCATTGCAAAACAATTTGACTGTTCGTTGGAAACTTTACGTGTAAAGCTAAAAAAACGGGGCTTGTGGGAAGGTTTCAGTACGGATCAACTACAAGAGAATGCAAGGAAAAAATGGGATGAACGATGTGAAAAAGCAGTTTTATTACAAGAAAAAGGATGGAGTTATTATGCAATTGCAAGAAACCTTAATTGCAAAGATTCTAATTTAGTACAAGAATTGAAAAAACGAGGTTTATGGCAAAAGAGAGAGGTTATCGCTGCAAGTGAAAAATGGGATAAACTATGTAAACAAGCCCTGATGTTACGTGAACAAGGCATGACCTATAAGCTCATTGCACAACAATTACAATGTGGCGTAGGGTGTCTACATATAGAACTAAAAAAGCGAGGATTGAAAAAACAGGTTCGTTCACAAAATAATTCAATACGCTTAAAATGGGATGAAGTGTGTGAAAAAGCAGTTCCATTGTACGAACAGGGAATCGGATACCCAGATATTGCACAGCAATTGAATTGTCATGTAACTACTTTACGTAAAGAACTGAAAAAGCGAGGTTTATGGAAAGGACTTAGTGCAGAACAGTTAAGAGTGCAAAGAGTAAAGAATGCAAGTGAAAAATGGGATGGATTGTGTAAACAAGCAGTGATTTTACACGAGAAGGGTATGAGTTATACAGAAATTGGTCGGGAACTAGGGTGTCCTAGAGCTAAGTTAGAGACAGAATTAAAAAGAATGGGATTATGGAATGGAATCAGTATAAAACAAAGAAAAAAGAATGCAAAACAAAGATGGGATAGATTATGTGAAAAAGCAGTAATATTACAGGAAGAAGGAATGAGCTACAAAAAAATTGCTAAAAAATTGAATTGTTCAGATTCTGTTTTGGTAGAAGAATTGAAAAAACGAGGAACATGGAAAGGAGAAAGCGCAGAGCAATTACGTATAAACTCCCGTTTAAAGTGGGATAAAAGATGTAGACACGCGGTTCTTTTACGGAAAGAAGGAATGAGTTATTCTAAAATTGCAAAACAAATAGGTTGCCATGAAACAAATATATTGAAAGAACTGAAAAAACGTGGTTTATGGGAAGGGTATAGTAGAGAACAAATAAAAGAAAATGCCAAAAAGAAATGGGATGCTTTATGTGAAGAAGCGGTACACCTACATAACCAAGGAATGAGCTACTACAGAATTGCAAAATACCTGCATTGCGCTGATGGCAAGTTAGTACACGAACTGAAGAAAAGGAATGTGTGGGAGAATAAAAGGGTAGAGGGATTTTATGAAAGTGTACATGAAAAGTGGGATGCTTTATGCGAGAGAGCAGTGATATTATATGAACAAGGATTTACTTATCTAGAGATTGCTCAACAATTTGGATACCATGAACATAGTTTGACAAAGCAATTGAAGCAACGAGGATTATGGAGAGGAAGAACCACCGAAGAGTACGCTGAAAAATGGGATGAACTTTGTAGACAGGTGGTCACTTTACGTGAACAAGGACTGAAGTATCACGAGATTGCAAAACAATTAGGACAAAATCAAAGTACGATAATAAGGAAACTTCAAGAACGAGGATTATGGAGAGGATTTACGAAAGAACAAATACAAGAAAATGCACGAAAGAAATGGGATCCTCTATGTGAGCAAGCCGCGGTGTTACGCAAAGAACAACGGTGGAATTATAGACAGATAGCCTTACAATTAGATTGTAATGAAGCCTCATTAAGAAAAGAGCTAAAAAAACGGGGATTATATCGTAAATTTCATAAGGATATCAAACAAGAGGATTATATATAATGAGAAACATACATAAAGACAGAATGAAAATAGGAGGAGCTACTCATTGAAAACTAAATTTCAGGCGATTCAAAAGAAAAAGAGTACTTGGATAGAGTGGGGAAAATCTATATTGTTTGCAATAATAGGTGTAGCAATAATTAAAACATTTATTTTTGCACCTTTTGTAGTGGAAGGGGCTTCCATGCAACCGTCCTTATTTAATAATGATCGAATCATTGTAAATAAGATTATGATGGAATTTTCATCTGTAAAATATGGAGATGTGGTAGTGATTAAAAAACCAGATGATCCAAAGTATTATGTGAAAAGAGTAATTGGGTTGCCAAATGATACAATCAAAGTAGAAAATGGTAACTTGTACATAAATAATAAAGAACAAAAGGAAGGCTATTTAGACCATACATTATTAGAAGAATATAAACAATTAAATTATCCAGAAACAAAAATTCCCAGTCGCAAAGTGTTTGTAATGGGGGATAATCGCTTAAACAGTAGGGATAGTAGAACGGGATTAGGGGATATTGATGTGTCGAGTATAGTGGGAAAAGCAGAATTTGTATTTTATCCATTTAATCGAGCACAAGTAATAGATTAGATAAAATCCTAGAAAAAAGACGAACCTGTTAGCACGTCTTTTTTTGTTTTGAAGGAATGATAGACAATTCCACCTATAATCATGTTAGGTGACTTCATTCTAGAGTGGCAATTAATATTGTAGGGTGGAATTGTTAGTCCTAATATATCCTAAGTGAAATGTTTTTATGCAGAAGTTGGTTTATTCAGTCCACATAGAGTCCAGTTATGGTAAAATATAGAGGACATATGTATAGTGAGATTCCAATTCTATTGATGAATTGGAATCATTTTTTACATTTAGCTGTTCGAGGAGAATAATCACGCATAAAAACATACACGAATTGATCTAATTCTTGGCTACATGCAAGAACAATGGGGTCTGTATATCCGTATGCCTTTACCAACTGTCGCAGTTGTTTCTTTTTTTCTTCGATTTGTTTTTGTAAGTGGGTAACATCAGATGTAGACATGGGAAACCTCGCTATTTCTACAGATTGATATCAACTTTTTATAGTATATGCAGTTTTTTAAAAATGAAAACGGTCACATATGATGTGAGATAGTCTATGTGTACAAAAGGAGGACATTTCTATGAAAGCAACAGGTATCGTACGGAAAATGGATGAGCTTGGTCGAGTTGTGATACCGAAGGAAACGAGGCGCACACTCAACATTCACGAAAAAGAACCATTAGAAATATTTATAGAAGGTGAAACGATTATTCTACAGAAATATCAATCGTATGGTACTTGTCCGATTACAGGAGAAATTTCTCCCCAGAATATCAAACTAGCGGATGGAAAGCTGACGTTGAGCCCAGTAGGAGCGAAACAGCTGATGGAAGAATTAGAACAATACAAAGTAACGGTATGAGAAGAATAGGGGGCGAACTCGTTGGAAGTGAAATTACAAGCATTCCAAAAGGATAAAAGCAAGAACATGCCATCTTTACAGGAACAATTGCTACAAGAGGCGTTTCAAAAGAGGAAGGATATCACTTTAATTCTGTTAAAAGGATTGCATGTCAAAGGAATAATAAGAGGATTTGATACTTATTCTGTTTTAATGGAAGTTGAAGGAAAGCAACAGCTTGTATATAAACATGCGATCTCCACGATTCGCTTCTAAACTAAAACAGTAGCATGATTCCTACTGGATTCATGCTACTGTTACAGAAAGATTATTTAGCGTTTACAGCTTCTTTTAATGCTTTTCCTGCTTTAAAGGCAGGTGTTTTTCCCGCAGGAATAGTAAGCGCCTCACCAGTATGTGGATTGCGCCCTTCACGTGCAGCACGTTCTCTTACTTCGAAGGTACCGAAGCCAAGTAGCTGTACATGTTCTCCATTTTGTAGTGCATGTTGAATGGATTCTAATACTGCATCTACTGCTAGACTTGCTTGTGGCTTTTTTAGTTCGGATTGTATTGCGACTTGTTTGATTAATTCTGATTTATTCATGAGTCACCTCTTATTGTGATTATTATTTGTTTTAGTATAAAGGGAGAAAGAGAATGGTGCAAGGTGGTTTGTAAGTGTAACATGTTAGATTCTTTGCTAACGAAAAAACGTGTATATGAGAAAATACCCTGAAAAAAGAATGAGGCGAAAGAAGATGACAAATGTTTTTTATATGGAGCTCAACGATCTTAATTATGAACTCGAGCGAAGTGCGGAAATACTGAGGGTATTGGCACATCCTGTCCGTCTACAAATTGTACATCAATTATTAGGGAAAAATGCTTTAAATGTTACCGAATTACAAAAGATTTTAAAATTACCACAATCTACGGTTTCACAACATCTTCATAAAATGAGAAATCATAAAGTGTTATCACATGAACGCAAAGGAACAGAAGTATTTTATCGAGTGGACGATAAACAAGTGAAACAAACGGTTCACATACTGATGGAATAAACAAATGGTTATTATATCCAATTCATTAGTCGAGAGGGATAAAAATGAACGCCCAGATTCCTCTCTAACGAAAGATAAGAAGGTTCTGAATACGTTTGAGTCTCGGAAGGCAAATAGCTATCATACAAGGAGATAAGATAATGAAAAGATGGGTAGTAAATATTTTAGGTAGAAAGGGATATAAATCAGTGAGGATAGGTGCATATACAAGAATTATATAAAATTTCACGTACCATAATGTTTATAAAAACAAAACACAGTAAAAATAACAACAAGGGTTGCTTCTTCCTTCCTATCTCCGCTACAATAGATATATACTTTCTTTGCCCATTCCCCCGAAAAAGGGGAATAACAAAAAAGACAGAATATGAAATAAGAAAGGTGACTCACTCTATGAATCAACCTTTAGTCAATTTACGAGTCGATTTTGCTTTCAAGCAATTATTTGGTGTACAAGGACAAGAGGAATTATTGATTTCTTTTTTAAATGCAATCTTGCATGAATCCTTATCTATACCGATAGTATCGCTAAAAATTGAAGACCCACACCTCCATAAAGAATACGAAGAAGATAAATTATCCATACTAGATATATTAGCTACACTTCAAGATGGGACGAAGGTAAATGTAGAAATACAGTTACGAAATACACAAGAGATTGTAAAACGTTCCCTGTATTATTGGAGTAAACTGTATACATCTCAATTAGAGCAAGGAATGCCCTATCGTTCTTTACGAAAAACGATTGCGATTAATCTATTAGATTTTGATCTCTTTCCCCAATATGATGACATGCATACAGTCGGACAATTTTGGAGTCAACAACACAAGGAAGTGTTACTCGAAGATCTGGAAATCCATTTCATTGAAATTCCGAAATTGCTACAGCAATGGAGAGAAGAAAAAATTAATCCGTGGGAAAATGAA
>NZ_JBNPJZ010000163.1:0-8255 GCF_050312695.1 Bacillus sp. AF62
TGCCAAACCGAAATTCATCTCCCACCTACCGTTGGGCTAGCGCCCTTCACACGCTTGAGGTAGGAGAATTCTTTCGGGAAATTCGTTAAATGTTTCTTCAAGAGTTTTTCATATTGGTACCTTTTTCTTCGAACCTCCTCCGTGTTTCTCCATTTATAGTAACCAGATTGAGAAACACCAGCAATCGTTACGAGCCAAATAATAGGATAATTCTTGTGTAATTTATGAATAATTTCAAAACGTTTTACTTTTGGAACCCATCCTTCCCATGTAGATTTGGATACTGCTTTTTTAAGTATTCAACCTGAGCTATTAAATAATCTCTTTCTTCTTCGATACTTTTAAATGTTGTTTTAGATAAACGATGAAAGGGATTGAGTTCTCTTGATTCTCCCCCTCGTTGATCAGCCAAAGGCTCACCTTGCTTATGCTTCTTTACCCAATCTTTCAATTGAGTAGGACTTCTAATTTGTCATTTAATAAAGGACTTTTTCCTTATCTACTTTTGAGAATCTATGTTGTATAGTAAATAAAATAAATAGTTTACAAAGTGAAATATAAATGAATTTAAGGAGGATTTCTATGAGAGTTTATAAAAAATTAGCAACGTTGGCACCTATTGCTGCATTAAGTACATCCATTTTATGTTCTCCTGCAATGACATTTGCAGCAGAAAAAGAATCCACAGTGAAACAAACCACACAACAAAGTGCGGTTCAACAAGGTCGTACCATTCAAGGGTATCTTATTAAAAATGGTGTGAAAATACCAGTTTATACAGGTGGATTAGTAACAAATAAGGCTGAACAAGGTGCAGCAGCATTTCCACAATTGTCTTCCAATCCTAATGATCCTATCCCTCAAAAAGGTTCTATTTCATCTGAAGATGGAAATATTGGAGATATTTTATATTTTTCTAAAACTCCAATGGGAGATAATGTTTATATAAAAAAACTTGAGAATAACAACATTGAAATTGGAAAATATAATCGAGGCACTTTAGAATTATCGAAATTTGTGACAGTTAATGGAGATCCACAGGGACCTATAATGTTATTTGATGCTACGGTAAAACGTGAAACGGCATTTGAAAAAATTGGTGGTGCTGTACAACCAAAGGCAACACAATATACTTTTAGTCAAGCGGTAACATCCGGTTTATCAACATCAGATGCGATTGGCGGTTCATTAACATTAGGATATAAAATATCGCTTAAAGAAGGTGGCGGAGTAGTACCAGCCGAAGCAACACAGGAATTTAGTACACAATTAAGTGCTACATATAATCATACAATTACAGTGACAAACCAAACAACGAATACACAAACACAAACCTTTAAACCTATAGACAGTTATGGACAATCAACCTATGCAGCTGCTGTGTACCAATTAAAATCTCATTATACGGTGATTCCAGGAGCAGGATTACAGAAGGGATTAAATAGTGGATATGTGTTAGATCAAACAGCGTTTTCATATAGCGATTCTGATTTATATCTAGCTGTAACACCAGGAGCAGGTTCAAATGTATAAGTTAATTAGGAAAAAATCGAGGAATTGTAAGAGAGGTATTATAAGGCTGAACCCCACATCCATCAACTTAAGGATTTAGACTATTCTTGAAGTTAAAAGCACGTTACTATTCTCTTATGTGAATGAGAAAGGGTGACGTGCTTTTGATATTAAAATAAAATAGACACAGATAAATTTAATTATGTATCCTCCAACCCGTACATATGTTCCTTTTCTATCGAAGATAAATAACCATTCGTTGAATGAATTCTTTTACGATTAGGTTCTGGTGCAAAAATTCCCAAATGTTTGAAATGTGTTTTTCAAACTTGGCTATTAGATATATTAAACCACCTCTCGATATTCGAGAGATGGTTCATTTTTATTTATTCACAATTCTATTATAGGAATTTAGGGTTAACACGTAGTAAACAAGATAGATCACACCATACGTTGTCATAGCGCACATAAATGAAATGATATCTTGCTGTATGTCCATGCTATATTGTAAGGCTACTGACATTGTTAACATGCCTGCATTTAGTATGCCAATAATTAACGGAAGGAGAAATACAAATAATGTTTGTTTTGCTATCGTAGTTCGCACTTCTTTTCTATTTACACCGATTTTCCGTAAAATTTCATAACGATTTTTATCTGAATGTGCTTCTGTTAGCTGTTTGAAGTAAATAACACTTCCTGTTGCGACTAGTAAAACTAAGGCTAAAGAGCTAACTACAAATATTTTCATTCCTGTAAGTGCCTTGATTTTTTTATATTCTTCGTAGAACGTACGTACCTGAGTATCTTCTCCAGCTAATTTTATTAATATCTCAGATGTTTCTTTTGTTGTTTTTTCATCCTCTACTTTATAAGCTTTATATGTGATTGGATTGACTTGTTTTGCAACACTGTCAAACATCGCGTTATCAATGACAAGGTATAAAAGCTCAGGACCGGATGTTAGTTGTATCGATTTTTTTTGTAAATTGTTGAGCTTAAAAGTATAATTTCCTCCCGATAATTGAATGTTGACTGGATGATTAATAAAATCAGGAGCTGGTTGATTAATGTATTGTTTAAATGCGATAGCCTGCTCACCAGATAGGCTTGGTATATCCCCTAATTTTAGAACTTTGTTCATTTTATGAAAGCCATTTTCTGAGATTAAGTTAATGGAAAGGTCATCTTTATCTTGGAATGGTGCTGAAGTATTCCCTTTCACCTGAATAATCGGGATATCTAATTGCGCTGTAATAGCATGATCTTTGTCTTTCGAAATCACACTTTTCATTTGATTGTCATACGCTTCGCCTTTTGAAAGATGAATATAGCTAAAAGGAGCTGTTTCATGAGCATCTTTTTCAGTAATCGAGTATTCAGAGAAACTTGCCTGGAGATATGGCAGCGCTGCTGTAATTAGCAATGCGATAACTGTAAGCATAAGAGCATTTCCTTTTACACGGTACAACAAATGCGATGTTCCAATGATGTTAATTCCTTTATAGTAGTTCGGTTTATTTTTTTGTGCACGTTTTAGCAAATACACAGTCAAAGAACGAAATAATAAATACGTTCCAATCGCAACAAGAGGCATAGAGAGTATTGCTGCCCCGTTAAACATAAACCAATAACTACTTACGAGTAAAAGAATCGAAACTACGGCAGAAACGATAGATGCTTTCGGTACTTTCTCCCCTTTTTTATCTGCTTGGAATAATTCAATTAATTTAAAGCGATAAATTAAAAGATACGATTGAAGAGATGTGAAAATTGTAATGACCGTAAAGGTAATAGTCGTAATCATAATTGCTTCCATTGGAATACTAAAACTTACATCGACCGGAGCCCCTACGAGTTTAAGAAGCAACAAGATAAACAATCTAGATAATATAATGCCTAATACGAGCCCGCAAATTAAAGTCATAGCTCCAATAATTACATTTTCAAAAAACAGCATTCTTGCGATGTTTTTTTTTCTCACGCCGAGTAGAGAGTACAGGCCTACTTCTTTTTTACGTTTCTTCGTGAAGAATGCATTAGAATACCCAATGAAAACTGCTACAAATCCTATTAAAACGAAAGAGGTTTGTGACATCGTACCTTCCATATTATTAACGGCGTTTTTAATCTCTGGTGTATACAGTAGTGAGTTGAAAGTGTAACAAATTACAACGCTCACCACCATTGAGAAAAAGTAGAGAAGGTAATTATTTAAATTCCTTTTAATATTTTTTTTCGCTAAACTAAACAACGTCACTTGTACCACCTCCAAGAATGGACAATACATCTAATATCTTCTTGAAAAATTCTTTGCGGGTAGAATGGCCCTTTACGAGTTCAGTGAACAGCGTGCCATCTTTAATAAAGAGCACACGTTTACAATAGCTAGCTGCAAATGCATCATGTGTTACCATGAGGATGGTAGCTTGATCTTCTTGGTTTAAATTTTGCAAGCTCTCCAATAAGTCTGCTGCCGATTTTGAATCGAGTGCTCCAGTCGGCTCGTCTGCTAATATTAAGCTTGGTTTAGATACCATTGCGCGTGATGCAGCTGTGCGCTGTTTCTGCCCACCTGAAATTTGATACGGGTATTTGTCTAAAATGGAACGAATACCAAAACGCTCTGAAATTTCGTTAACTCTGTTTTCTATTTCTTGTACATTCATTTTTGCGAGTGCAAGTGGCAGCAAAATATTATCTTTCACTGTTAACGTATCTAATAAATTGTAATCTTGAAAAATGAAACCTAGTTTATCCCGCCTGAATGCGGATAATTGTTCTTCTTTCATGTTTAGTACGCTTGTCCCATCAATCAAAATCTCACCGGACGTCGGCTGATCTATTGTCGCCAAAATATTTAAAAGTGTGGACTTTCCCGCACCTGAAGGTCCCATAATTCCAACAAACTCACCTTTGCAAACAGTTAAATCAATATCATGTAATGCAGTAAATGTATTTCCTTTTGCTCCATACATTTTTTTGATTTGTTTTGCGTCTACTATTGTTTTCATATATATAATTCCTCCATTAAAGAAGTTATTCTTGTCTTACAGGTTTTATTCTATATGATGTAATCCTTCGATAACCTTACAGTTGTTTAGGTTAACCTTACAATTTTGTAACCTTGCAATAAATGTCCTTTCTTTCTTTCTTTCTTTATTTTTTCCACTATAATGTGATATAGACGATTATGCCATCGTAATTTCGTGCAGCAGTATGGGCACATAACATATAGCAAAAATAATCTTTAATATAAGATTTTGGAGGAATAACCATGAAAATTATGATTGTAGAGGACGAAAAAACGATAAGAGATATAGTGGGAGAGACAATAGAAAAATGGGGATTTGCTACAATAAAAGTAGAAGATTTTGACCAAGTATTATCAGTATTTTTAAAAGAGAGTCCTCATCTTGTGTTAATGGATATAAATCTGCCGTCATTTGATGGATTTTACTGGTGTAATAAAATTAGGGAAACTTCAAAAGCACCGATTATCTTTCTTTCATCTCGTAATACACCGATGGATATGGTGATGGCGATGAATATGGGAGGAGATGATTTCATTAACAAACCGTTCCACTCAGATGTTTTAATGGCAAAAATTAATGCACTTCTTCGTAGAACTTATACGTATATAGAAGATATAGAGTTAAATGTAATCGAGCATGATGGAATTGTGCTCAACCTTAAATCCTACAATCTGTCTTATGGGAATGAAGCGATTACGCTAACAAAAAATGAATTTATTATTTTAAAACTTCTTATGCAAAATAAAGGGGCTGTTGTAAGCCGAACAAAGATAATGCGCAGTCTTTGGGCTGATGAAAGATTCGTAGACGAAAACACCTTAACGGTTAACATTGCACGGATACGCAAAAAATTTACTGACCTCGGTAAAGACGGTTTCATTACTACTAAGAAAGGGTATGGGTATATCATTTTATGAGTTTTTTTAAATATTTAAAAGATAAACGATTCTTTTTCATACTGTACTTCATGTTGATGCTGTTTGTTTCATTAATTATGGTTGTAAACGATATGCGGAATCTTATTCTTCAAAACTTACTCTATACTCATGTTATTGGCCTCCTATTTGTAAGTCTGTATATTACTATCGGATATTATTACCGGAGGTCTTTTTATGTGGAAATAAATAATCTAATAGAAAATCAGCAGAAAGATTTCCCTGTAGAAATGCTTAAACCACAAAATTATGAGCAAGCTTTATATGTCAAGATGATAAAAAGATTGAATGACAATCATTCTAAACAGCTTCAACAGCTAATTGAAGAGAAAGTGGATCATCAAGATTTTATTATGTCATGGATTCATGAAGTAAAACTCCCGATTGCGGCGAGTAGGCTACTTCTTGAGAACAGTACAGGAAAAACAGTAGACTTTCTTGTAGATAAGTTTGAGGATGAACTAAACAAAATTGATAACTATGTAGAACAGGCTCTTTACTATTCACGAATCGATTCATTTTCTAAAGACTATTTCATTACAGACGTACAATTAAATCAAATCATTAAACATAGTGTAAAAAAATATGCCAAACTTTTTATTACGAAACGGATTCACTTTCATATGAAAGAAGAACAGCAGTTTGTCCAAAGCGATAGTAAATGGCTTGCATTCATCCTCGATCAAATTACAGCAAATGCTTTAAAGTATGTAAATGAAGAGGGTGAAATTTCTTTCTGCTTTGAAGAAGACAGTAGAGAAAAACGATTGCTCATTCAAGATACTGGAATTGGAATTAAGCAAGAAGATATACACCGCGTATTTGAGAGAGGATTTACAGGTTCTACCGGAAGAATCCATATAAGATCTACTGGAATGGGCCTGTATCTTGCGAAACAAATGGCTTTGAAATTAGGGCATGATATTTCTATTCAATCACAAAAAGGAAGATATACAAGGGTTACCATCCATTTCCCAAAAATAAGAAATTACCATCAATTCCTGTGAAGAGTAGATTAGGAATATCTGTGAACTACTCGCCACTTAGCAAAGCTTGAAGTGGGAGCTTCTCAGTTCCACGACGAAAGTAACCTTTCGTCTCCCTGAGCGTTACTTCGGGGTGTTCCACCCCTAGATGTCCAACGCATGAATGCTCTTTTGGTACGGTTGATATTTTACGCAGGAACCGAATGGCTTGGTTTTCGCACTCTATTTTCTTCCTGCAACCTTCTATATCAAGTTATCAAAGAACTTCATATAGCTAGTTTATCAAAAGTTTTTGGCTATGCCAAACCGAAATTCATCTCCCACCTATCGTTGGGCTACGCCCTTCACACGCTTGAGGAAGGAGAATTCTTTCGGGGAATACGTTAAAATATTTTTAAAAATATGTGTACAAAATGATTTTTAAACCTGAACCGTATTAGGCAGTATTTTTTAATGAAATTTATATTTTGAAAATTGTATATGTGATGGCCCATTTTTTCGACCAATTTTTTGATGCACTTTTTCGAGAAGACTTTCTGCCAAATTTGATAGTAGGCATACATACAATACAAGTAGTGTATCGTTTGAATTGCCATAGTGGCATCTTTTTTCGAAAAGAGACGTGATGATATGATTCAAACTTCCAGTTAAAAGGAGAAACGACAGGTTTCATTTTCTCCCTTTTTCGTAATCAAGATGATGTAGCAATATCCGAAAATTTGAAATCAATCATAAGGATTTGTGATAGGTATAGTCGATGAAGACGGGAAGTGGATGGTAGTGGACAAATCATGGTCTGGACACTCTACACAGTTATTACAAGAAATTGATCAAAAAATGAGCAGAATTGAGGGTTCTGGTGCAAATAAGGGATATATTCCAAAGAGCAATAGGGATTCCTATCGGAATCATTCTTTATGCTGTTAAAGCAAATATTTCATTGATAAGATATATTTGCTTTTGGACAGACTTCTTCCCTTGGAGAGTTTGTCCTTTTTTGATCATATGCATAGCTTCTATTCCAGCGATCATTTTTGTAGCCGTTCGCAAGGATTTCAATCCAAGCATATTCCGAATCCATTTTTTGATAAATCGATGATCTTGCTCAATAATATTGTTTAAATATTTTTTCACACGAAGTGGTATACCATGCGGTATACATTTTTCTGCCTTTCGTTCACGTATCGCAACAGGATAGGGCCTTATCTCCATCAGCAGTTATCGAGTGAGGCTTTGTGGCGTGACAAGAAGCCAAGGCTTTCTTTAGAAAACATTTGGCAGCCTTCGCATCTCGTTTACGACTTAAATAAAAATCAATCGTATTTCCTTCGGAATCGATTGCGCGATATAAGTACATCTTTTCTCCTTTGATTTTGATGTATGTTTCATCCACTCTCCAAGAATTATTGGTTAATTTCAAATGTGTTCGAATCCACTCATTTAATTCTGGTCCATATTGATGAACCCAGCGCATAATGGTTGTATGGGCTAAGGAGAATCCTCGTTCTTCCATCATTTCTACTAAATCACGAAGACTTAAGTTGTACCGTAGGTACCAACGTACTGTTAGCAAAATAATATCGGACTGGTAATGCTTCCATTTGAATATATTTTCTTGTTCCATACTGGTCACACACCTTTTTTAAGTAGTAGTATCAGTATAGTTTGAAAGAATACTTTCAAATCGTTTCGATTTTTTGCACCACAACCTATTTTGTTCAAGGCACACCCTAATACAGAAATGACAAAATTCATCAATGCTTATAAAAGTGCAAGTTCTCGACTTA
>NZ_JBNPJZ010000099.1:0-7986 GCF_050312695.1 Bacillus sp. AF62
ACTATCATTCTTCCAGGAAAACGGGTTTCTTTATGCATTCATTTTTGGATATTTATGAGTTTTGCAACACCCTCTTAATAAATAGAAGTCTCTAACATATAGATTCAAAACTCTTTATACAATTGCCCTGTAAATTAAGTAAATGTACTAATTTAAGGAGGGAATTGTAAGGTTTTCTCTGATTACATCCAGAAGTCATTTTCATCTGTATTTTTGATGTTTTTGTCATAATTTAGAAAAGTCTATTTGATTAGAGTTTCATATTGTCCAGGTCGAGAATCATAATTATAAATAATGAGATAATACGTTCCTTTTTCAGCGGTGTAGGTATTTGTAAGGATATTGTTATTATTAGTAGATAGATAGGATACATATACGGAGGGAGAAGAAGCATGAGCAAGAATCCAACTTAATCCAATGTTGTTTTTGTTTTGTACAGAAATTGAAAGATCCATTTTTGAAGGAACATCTATTTTAAATATGTCCTGTGCATCATTTTGATTTAAAGAACCATTAAGAGGCCCATTGGTAGAGAGTGTGCACTGGCAATATCATTATTAGGCTCGGCTTCATAAGAGATAGGTTGGTATGTTTGAAGGGCTTTTCCAGCATTAATTAAACCACCTGTTAAGACTTTATTCGTTAATGTTGAAAGAGGCGAGGTATTATTCATTATTTTGTTTTTTACTTCGGTAGGGCTATAGGAAGGGTAGGTAGATTGGTTTTATGAACCAAAGTATCTCAACGTCATATTATATATAGAATGTTATATAAGTCTCTTTTAGAAATTTATCATGCATAAATTCATTTGAATGTAAGTCATACCGATTTGTTAAAGAGTTTAAGAGCTATATGATGATAGTGAAAATACAAGTAGGGCTTAATAATATTCTACGATGTTTAGAAATGAGGAGATTAATTTGCCGTTAACATTTATGTATGTAACGAGTCAAAAGGATAATAATATTGAAGTAATAGATGTAGCAAATAATGAAGTTGTTTCTAAAATCCCAGTAGGAATTAAACCGCGTGGGATAGCGATTACTCCAGACGGTCAATATGCTTATGTGGCGAATTTCGGGAGCAATACCGTATCTGTTATTCTTACAGAAACGAATACGGTATTGACATCCATTAATGTAGGGACAAATCCTACAGATATAGCAATTACACCAAATGGACAGTCTGTATATGTAACAAATTTTAGAAGTAATACAGTATCCGTCATCGATACCCTAAGTAACGCTGTGTTAACTACCATTCCAGTTGGAAGTATGCCAAGAGGTATTGCTGTCACTCCGAATGGGGCATTTGTTTACGTTGTAAATTTTAATAGTAATCGTGTTTCTGTAATTGATACGAACACTAAAGCTATTATTAAAACAGTTATCGTGGGAGCTGCACCGATTGACATAGCAATTGCAGCAGATGGTTTATTCGCCTATGTAACAAATCATAGTGGAAAAACATTGTCTGTCATTGATATCGCAACCAACACAGTGAGCATGACAATTCCAGTTAGCGTGAAGCCTTATGCAGTTACAATTACATCAAATGGAACGTATGTTTATGTGACTGGATATAATACGAATATTGTAGAGGTTATTAGTACAACAACGCATACAGTAACAGATTCTATTACTGTGGGAACATCACCGATTGGAATATCTAATTCTACAGGTGGAAACATTATATATGTGGTTAATGAAGGAAGTAATACTATATCTGCAATTGATCAAAGGATGAACACTGTCATTGCAACTTTTCTAACAGGTATTCAACCTTATGGAATTGGTGTAGTAGGATCTGCAGGTGGAATAGGCCCAACAGGAGCTACTGGAGAAATGGGAGCGACAGGACTACCGGGTCCAACAGGAGCTACTGGAGAAATGGGAGCGACAGGACTACCGGGTCCAACAGGAGCTACTGGAGAAATGGGAGCGACAGGACTACCGGGCCCAACAGGAGCTACTGGAGAAATGGGAGCGACAGGACTACCGGGCCCAACAGGAGCTACTGGGGTAACGGGTCCGATGGGTTCAATTGAAGCATTTCCTACTGGATATGTTTATCAATTAGCTACTCTTACTGATGCTACAGTTGTAGGAGGTGCGGATATAGTATTTAGTAATAATGGGCCGCTGAATGGCATAACTCATACGGCAGGAACAACTACAGTTACTGTTCCTACCACAGGAGTTTACAATCTTAAATTTATTGTCAATATTACAGCTGGTATAGGAAGTCAAATTGGGATTGCTGTAAATGGTACTGTAGACGCTTCAACCGTATACCCAGTATTAGTGGCCGCGGGAGGAATTAGCGGCCAGGCGCAATTATTGTTGAGTGCTGGAGACATCCTTACCTTGAGAAATAATAGCGCAGTACCTTTGACTATGAGTCTTGCTCCTACAATTGGATCTTCTATGATTGTCAATTAATTATTTTAATGTAATGTATAAAATATCTTTGATTAATTATATTGTATATGTGGAGCGGGATAGGGTAAAGCGCATTCAGGGCTGGATGTAAAGCATTGAAAATGTGATAGTTAAGTAAAAAGGTATATTTCTTCATACATCCGAGGGAAGTATACCTTTTTGTTGCATACGTACCATATCAATCTAAGAGGAACGAAAAGGAAGGAAGTTTAACAGAAAGTAAATAGGGAACAGTTAATAATGAGGGGATAGAACTGAAGTTTTACAACTGGAAGTTATAACAATGAAATTAGTTAATATACTATCTATTGATAAAGTAAGAATAAAATATCAATATGCTTAAAACGCTCAATGAGGTGATATTATATGACAAACGGAGTACCAAAACCACCAAAGAAGAAAAGTGGTTCAAAAAAGGAACCTAGACCATACATGGATGAATTTGAACAACAAGCAGCTGCTGAATTAATTCAATTAGCAATGCAAGATGATATGGGATTAGTGTTTACAGTGTATCGAAAATATAAAGAACCAGATATCATTCAAGGGAAAATCGTTAAGCTTGAACAACAAATGGATAGAATTGTAGTGAGTGATGGCCCAAATATAATATATAAAATTCAATTCATGGATATTTTAAAAATCGAAACGCCTAGTTAATTTAGCTAGGTGCTTTTTATATGGCCATAAATTCTTTATTGAAGTAGAACTTGTCCATTAATTTATTTACAATCCCGTTGAAATAAGCGAATTTACCCTTGTTCATTTTTGTGCCCGCTTTAATTTTCATAATAAACTCTTTAATAGCTTTTAAGCCGATAGTAAGTTCCTGGTCTTTAGTAAATGCTTTATCACCTGCTGTATGGTTAATGATTTTATTACACTGCCTTACGACCTTCCACAGTTCTTGAATTGTTTTAGATTCACTGTAAAAAGAACTAACCAAAGAAACAAAACGTTCTGGTACCCAGTGAGCAACAAAATCAACTTGTTCAATATTTTCTTCTGGAGTATTGCTATTCTCATTACTATTACGTTTGTTTATATCTTTTATATTTTGTTTTAAGGTTTTAGTAGTTGTTTTATTGGTGTGACATTTTTCTTCATTTTTAACAGGAGCTTGTGTGACAACATGTTCTTCCACAATTGGTTGAATAACAATAGCATTACTTGTTTGTCTCATATCACTTTTACGCTTCATTTCTAGTTGTTTAATAATACCTAAAGACTCTAAGTGTAGGCATACCCTAATAACCGTTCTACGGCTAATATTGAGGTCTTCAGCGATGTGTTTTTTTGTTCTGAATGATACACCAAAGAACTTAGAAGAATAGTTGTGTAATTTATTTAATACAGTCAATTGAGTTTTATTTAACTGATCTACGAATTTTTCTTTGTATGCACGAACAGTCTTGTTTAATTCATCGACTGTTTTAAATGTTGCTAGGTTTTCGTATGTTTCATTACTTGCAAAAATTGTAATTCCTTGTTTCTTTTCCATAACGGTTTGTCTCCTTTTTGGAAACAAAAAAGCAACGTCACCAATTTGGTAAACGTTGCTTAATAGACCCTACATGATGTAAAATAACTCATGAGAGTATAGCAAGTGTTTACCTGGTCAGCTCAGGTGGACGGTATATAGAGTGTTCGTAGCACTTTATATACACGCTGTGCTCTTTTGTTTTTGTAGATTTTGCACGCTGAAATAATTTTGCATGAATTTTGCACGATTACTTCTAAAAATCTAAAGGAGCCTTGATATAAAAGGGGTATTTTACTATTAGTTCAAATCCCTCTGGGCGCGTCAAAAAGTCCTAACTTACGTTTTGTAGGTTAGGACTTTTTTATTTATCTCATTATTTGAGGGTTAAACAAAACAAACTGATGGAAGTCTCATTTTATATGTGTACTTTCAAAATGCCTTGTCTCATTGCTTCTGTTAAAGCTTCGGAGCGTGATCCTACTTTTAATTTTTTGAAGATTTTTGTTAGGTTGTATTCTACAGCTCTTGAACTCATGTACAGTTCATCAGCAATTTGTTTATTGCTACTTCCTTTAGAGACGGATTCTAAGATTTCTAATTCTTTTTGTGTAAGAAGAGCGGTTTTATTTTCAAGTTGTTGAGTCGTTATATCATCTGTACGTAGTTGACGTAATAACGAAATAGGAAGTAAAGTATATCCGTTTACAGCTGCACGAATTGCCATTAATAGCTCTTGTTGAGAAGCTGATTTACTAATAATGCCGCTGATACCAGAGTTTATTAATAAATTGAATTGGGATACGTATTCAAAACCTGTATATAAAATGATTTTTGCATCTGTTTGAATATGTAATATTTTCTGGGCGAGTTCAATACCACTACAATTGGGCATATTCATATCTAAGAGGTATACGTCAAAAGGTGTAGCGTCACTTTTTATAAGTGCTTCCTGTTCATTTAAAATATATTCTGCTTGCATATCTTCTTCTAATTCAATCATGTTCTTTGTTCCTTCGCCTACAATTTGATGATCATCTACGATTAATACTCGAATCATTATTTACCACCTCGGAACTGTAATGTTTATTTGAAGTCCTTTTTTAGCTTCGGATACTATATGTATTTCTCCACCAATTGATTGAAGCCTTCCTTTTATACCGGAAAGCCCCATATGCTGATTAGGAGAGTAGGGAGTGTCTATATTAAAACCTTTGCCGTTGTCTCGGTAGTCTAGGAAAATACAGTTATTCTCTTCCCATAAAAAAATCGATACGATGGTTGCCTCGGAATGTTTATCTGCGTTTGTTAGTAGTTCTTGAATGATACGATATAAAGATAAAATTTTGTCAAAATCGTAATGATGTTCTTGAATTGATTCATGATCAAATTGAATTTGAAACTGCACACGCAATTGTGTTTGGGCTAGCAATTCTCTTAATGCACCAATTAAACCAGCATCTGATAAAAGTGATGGACGCAATTCATTACATGTGTCGCGAATTTGTTGTATTACATCGTGCATACCGAAATGGATTTTTTTTAGTTCATTTTTTAATTCTAGTGGAACGGATTTGTTTTTTAGTAAAGAATCTAGTTTGCGGTACCATACGATTTGATCTTGTAATGCAGAGTCGTGTAAATCTGAAGCGAGTCGGCGCCTTTCTTGTTCAGAAATTTGAAAGAGTAGGCGTGATAAGCTTGCAGAATTTGTTTTGGATTCTAAACTCTCCTGCTCTAGAGAATGAATAATTTCATTAATGGTATACAAGTTTTCGTAAATAAGACGGACGTATGTCGTGACAGTGATGAACCATGATTTTTCATGCGTATTATATTTAATATTATTCACTTTTCTTCCAATCCAGATGTAGTGTTTTATATGTTTAGTAGAGTATAAGTAAATGCCAATGCATCCATCATCCTCTAATAAATCATTAATTAGTAATGCTGCCATACTCCATTTTTTCTTTTTAGAAAGTGTGAAATCTTTTGTTTGTCCATATCCGTTACAGAGTGTATATGTGTTGTCTTTCATATCATATTGAACAAATTGAATAAAAGAAGGTTTCAACATCGAAACGATTTCATTAGTGAATTTTTTCTCTAACTCTTCTGTTTTCATAATAGATGATAGCTGTGCGGTAAACTGTTCAATGTTTACGTATAAGTTTGTTTTAGTCCGAAAGAGGTGATTACGGAATGTAAAATCTAATCTTTCTTTTAATATGAGAAATAGAATATTTAACGGAAAAATAATAATAAAACTTTGCAGTAGTCGAGAGAGAAAATTGTCTTTGTAATAAATGCTCCAGCTCGTAATGATTGCAATTAATAGAGTTGGAATTAGTGACAGAAATGCGTAATACCGTAAACGATCAAATACAAACTCTATATCAAAAATCTGCTTCGTCGCTACTAAATAAAAATAACCGATTGGTAGAGCGATTAGGAACATAGCGCCAATATCTGCTGAGAGAATCGGTGTTCTGAATATTGCATCTGGAAGAGCATAGAGTGTAACGAACGGAAAGAAGGCAATGGAATGAATCGTGAGCATTAATTTTAAAAATGGTTTATGTACTGTACTGTGATATTTGATATAGGCACGGATTAAAAAATATATACAAAAGATAATATTTATTGAAAGGTAAATTAGTTCTAATCCATCGGTATTAACTATTGGAAATGGAATGAACATCGTTAAATTAGAGAGTAATAGTAAAATAATGCCGATTGTAATATCGATTTTTAGAAATCTCACAGAAATAACGTATAGTTGCTTTTTCTTGAATAATTCATTCAACAATAAAATGAGAGACATAGGTGTACCTTGAAATACAATACTTAAAATAATGAGAGCGATAAAATCACCTTTACCAGATTCAACTGCGATTAGAAGACTTGAGGAAGTCATGAATAGAAACGTGATCAAAAAGAATGTTTCCCGGTTCAAAGGCTTCTTTGTATAAAGAAAAATAGATAACCCTAAACAAATAAAAGCGAGTAGGAAGGGAAAGTATACAGAAATAATTTTGTCACGAGAATCAATAAAATGTTGTGTTCCTTTATAAGTTTGGGTGATATCGTCTTTTTTAATTTGTATTTCAGATGCATTTAGTGATTGGTTTTGATATCCAGGAAGTATTCCTAAATGAGGCTTTTCTTTATTTATCGAATAGATTATATCTCCTTCTTTTAAGTCCGTCAGAAAAGCCCAACCGGAGGATTTAATTTTTGCTATTGTGTATGTAGTTGAGTCTGTTTTAGAAATAAGAACTCCACTATATGGTTGGTTTATTTTATATAAGATATAGCCTTGTAAACAAAAATACAGGATAGTTACACATAAAATGAAAACGAAGTTACGTTGTATCTGCAACGGTTTAGACACCTCTCTTTGTAGGTATATCGTTTAATTTCTGAATATTTTTATAATAACATTTAAGAAGTTTTCATACAATCAATGTCATCTGTTGAAATTGCGGTGAACCACATAAGAGTGGTTCGCCTTTTTTACGGTAAATACAGTACGGATTGCGGACAATAGCATCAGAAAGAAGTCTATGATAAAGATACAACTTAACAAGTAACTGAAGGAGGCAATAGTGATGAAAAAGTTTTTTTTGATGATAGGCGGGATTGTATTAGGAATGGCGGTTATTTATTTCGTAAAAAGCTAAAAGGAGCTGTTATGGATGGCATTTGAAATTCAAGGATTAAATAAAACATTTGGTGAATATAAGGCCGTTAATGATTTAAATATACGTGTAGAAGAAGGTGGAATTTTAGGGATGCTGGGCCGAAATGGTGCTGGTAAGACGACGACGATTCGTATGATCTTAGATTTAATCAAACCGGATAGCGGCCAAATTCTATGGAATAATCGCCCTTTTTCAAAGAAAGACCTATCTATTGGCTATTTACCAGAAGAGCGTGGATTATACCCGAAAATGAATGTAGTGGAGCAATTGGTGTATTTCGGCAAGTTAGAACCTGTTTAGAATCTATGGTATAATCTGTACAAAAAAGGATATTTTCTATGATACATAATTATACAAGTAA
>NZ_JBNPJZ010000100.1:0-7841 GCF_050312695.1 Bacillus sp. AF62
CTTTGACCGTCATGGTTTGTGTCACAAGTTGCATCCCCTTGTTTTTTGACTTTCTACATAATGTTGTATTGTCTCACTTGATACATTCCCAGCAGTAGAAACAAAATAAGAACGAGTCCACAGACTTGGCAAATGTGCGAGATGAGGAAACTCTTCTCTTAAACGCTTTGATGTCAATCCTTTGATTTTTGCCATTGTATCAGCAGGACTGAGTGTTGGAAGGGTATTCAAGAGCAAGTGAACGTGGTCTTTGTCACATTCCATCGCAACAATAACAACATCCAGTTCGATACATACCTCTTGAACTAACTCTTTGAAACGTTATTCTACTTTTGTGTTAAGAAAAATCTTTCTTCTGTATCGTGGGCAAAACACAAAATGGTAGTTTAGCAATGATACGGTTGTTTTGGCTCTTCTATGATCATTCATCATGTTCATATTGTGTCAGTTTAACTTTTGAACTGAAACGAGAAAGGTGAAAAAATAAATGATACCAACATTTTGGGTACTTAAAGTACCACAAACCTTGCGGTTTTTTTGTTGCACTCCGTATCCACTCCGGCAATTTTATCTTCTTGTAATAAGAAAGAATTTGTAATGATATTTGCAAAAAATTCTTTCCGTTTGTTCAAAAAGTAATGGCTAGAAGATAAAATAAGAAACAAAGGCAATAAACATTAAACCTGTAAGAAGTACACGCATCCAATTTATTAAGATTGATTCAGTATCTTTCAATAATTTATTTTGAATCCAAAAGCACACAAAAAAGACTATAATAATAACGATTCTATTGTTTTGTATACTAAATTTATTTAGCAAATAGTCACCTAGATAAGAGCTCTCATTAATTTTAATGCTCATTAATATACATGAGTACATAATTAATCCTGAAGATACAGCGAAAGTTAGCTTTAATTTATTCATTTTTCAGTCCCCCTTTATGACAACTATTTTATATTTTTTTCTCTTTAAGATTTCCCTCATGCAAAACTAGAACTCTAGTGGCTAATTTAGCGCTTATTTCAGAAAGGTGTGAGGTGAACAGAATAATAGAACCTTCGCTTGCTTTCTGTTTAAGAATATCGATAGCTAATTTTTGAGCATCACTATCAAATACTGAAAGTGGTTCATCAAGCAGAATAATTGATGATTTACGTGCTAATACAGCAGACCAATACAATTTATGTTTCATTCCTAGTGAATACTCCTGTACAAATTGATCTAGAGCATGATCCATTTGAAATTCATTTATCATCTTAAGGAATGAGCTTGAAAATTGCTTTTGATCTACATTAAATAGTTGTTGTAAAAAATCTGCATTTTCTGTTCCTGTTAAATAATTAAATAAATAAGGTTCTGCAGGTATATATGTTAAATTTGCTAATATTTCTTTTCTATTTTCAATCAATTTCCCTTTGAAAGAAATTGTACTTTCAGCATTAATTAGTTGTGCAATTATACGTAATAATGTAGTTTTTCCGCATCCATTGTCTCCTTTTAGCCAAATAATATCACCAGGGTTGGCTGAAAATGAAATGTTTTCTAGTAATTTAAGATTTTTATCATATCTAAAATTTAAATTTTGTATATGAAACATTTTTACTCTCCTTTAAATAGAATCTCATGAATAATGTAAGATATAGCTTATAATGCGAACATAGTTTCCATGCATCCTGCAATTATTAATAAAAGTGTAATTATTATTGGGACAGGTATTATTTCTCTTTTTAATAAATTGAAATCAATCCCTCTCTTTTTGATACTTTGAAATATGAATCCCCAAATCATATATGGGTATAAACATGATAATAAAATGGCAGGTATCTCAAAAACCCCATGAGGGAGAAAAGCTGTAAAAATTTCTAAAGTCATATCATTTTGAACCATTACAGCAAGTACAATACCTATTAATGAGCCATTCAGAACTAGCAAAATTAAACTACCGATTCCATAAGAAATTACCCCAAATCCAATAGAAATCATTGCTTGATTAATATTATGAGAAAAATAATGAAACCATGAATAGCTAGGTGGATCTGGTGGAAAAGGATTATGATGCCGTTGAAAAATACCTCCCCAAAAACAAGCAGCTAAAAAAATCAATTTAATAAATGCAAGCTTTCTAGAATATTTATACCAAATACTTTGAAATAATTTATTTTGTTCACTCCGCATTTCATTACACACCTATCTTCTTCTTTTTCTTTTTAGAGAAAAATAAACTAAATCCCCATACAATGATTAGCATCATAAAAATATCATAGAAGAATGTTCTTCCTAATGAATGATCAAGAAATGCCCCTACAAAGAAAACAATAAATAACAGACCATTTATTATTCGTTTCGGGATAGTAAAGAAATATTGAAGAACTTTCGTTTCATAAGTATCTAAACGAATCATAAATATATTTTCATAATCAAACCGACTGCATAATTGTAGCCAATAAGTTGATAAAACACCGCTCACGAAAGAAAGCAACCAACTACCAATAATCCCTATACATAATTCGAGAATTGAACCGTCCATAATTATAAAGCCAATCATAAATATAACACTAATTATTAATTGTAGTGGGCACAATAATAGCGTTAATAATTTTCGTTTACTTTCCATATATTGTTTATCTGAAAAGGATGGAGTTAATTTCACTAAATCTATTTGTCTCAACTCACTTGATAGATGAAGGATAGGATAATTCCATAACCATAACCAAATAGTCTGTGAAATTGCAATCCAACATATAAACCAAAATCCTAATATGAAATTTGTGAAGTTATCTAAATTTCCGATAAAAAATATTGAAAATCCCACAATTGAACAAAAAGCGGGTGGGATAAGCAAGAATGTTTTCTGGGAAACCTTTGTATGTATGATTAATCTTTCAAGAATTATTAAATCTCTACGTATCCATGGATCCTTAGAATAAACTATTTTACCTAGCCATTGATAAAACTTAAAAATATCACTTTTAGATTTTTTTAAGGCAAGTGTATTACGTGTTTCTGTAAAATTCTTCTCGTTAGAATAATAAACAAAATAAAAGACCGTTATAAACAAATAACCAATGATACCCATACCTAAGATGTAATAAATCCAATCATGGTGAACCGCCTTTAATAATGCTTGAAAATGATTAATACACACGAATTCAATATGCTTTGAAAAGGTAGAAAATGTTTTAAATATTCCTTGGCTATAGATATTAATTGGAATGGGTTCTTTGATTAAAGGAAGAAATAGCGTTTTAATGAGTAACCAAATTCCTGCTGATATTAAAATTACCCTTAATAAATAAAAACTTTCATGATACTTTGTATTGTGAACCTCAGTATCCCAAGACTGTAATACTGCTTTCTTCAATCTTGAAAAGTAAATTGATGAAATTAACATGATCCAACACATAATAAAAAAAACACCAATGATAAAATTAGGAGAAACTTTTATTATGATATATACTCCCATAGCTTGTAACATAAATTCATGAACCCAGAACATAATTACTTCAGCTAATAATGTTACATTTAGAAGTTGATTGTGATTATATTGAGACTGCCACAGTGTATCGATTAATGGATTATTACTAATACGATTTGAATTTTGTCTAGCCATTGAACTAGGGAGAATGAAATTAAACAAGAGCACAGCAAAAACAATCCAGTTTCTAACTGTATCATTGGCAATACTTTCAAAGAAAAAGACAAAAAACAAAAAGGCAATATTTTGAGATAATAGTATTATAATCCAATTTAATATTGTAGGTAATTTCAATCCTAGCTTTTTCCTTAGCTTCTCATTCATACCTGAAAAGTCTTGCCTAAGTTGTTCCAAAATCATATTTCTCAAAACAATTTTGTGAAAAATTTGAAAAACCTCCTTTGTATATTTGGATATAAAGAAATAAGGGTGATATATATATCACCCTTATTAATAAAGTATGATTGCGATAATAAGAGCTTACCAAACAACTGCAGCTGCTTTCATATCTTTTTTAATGTATTCCTTAATAGTAAGGATTGCAACGTCAATTGTAGCTGCTGCAACAGATAAACCACCTGCTGAGATAATTGCAGCAATGGTTGATGCTGCGATTATACCATAGCCTACCGAATCAACTGCATTAACGATTGCCTGACCCATTGGTTTACCTACACCAAAGAACCCCATAGCTCCAAACATTCTAAGCACCCCCTTAAAAAAATCATAATTTATGTAAGTCGCAACCTTAAAAACTATATCATGCAAATCTTTAATCAAAAATATTTAAAATGTCTATTAGCAAAGGCAACAAAATATAAACATCCCGAAAAATGTTAGGGTAAGATTAATAGTTAGTTTTGTTTTGACATGGATGATTTTAAAAGAACTTATCAATTAAAGGAGGCATATTATGCAATCAACTATCATTCCCCATCCAAAACGGAAGAAGAAATGGATTATTATTGGGGTTATTGCACTAATTGTTATTGTAGCGGCAATTAATATTTTTGTTATGCAAGGTAAGAAGAAAGGCGCATCAACAAATGCTGATGCTGTAAGTTTTGAGAAAGTGACAGAGCGTAAGCTGAATAATACAAAGTTAATTTCTGGTCAGGTGAAGCCTGGTAATATTGAAAGCTTCTATGCAGATCCGGCCAAAGGAAAAGTGAAAGATATTGAGGTAAAAGAAGGGCAAGAGGTAGAGAAAGGCACGAAGTTATTCTCTTATGATAATGAAGAGATTAACCTTCAAATGAAGCAAGCTGAGCTTGATTCATTTGAAGATAGCGGAGCTGGGAAAGAAGTAACAGATCCGATGGACGAGCAAGTAAACGAGTTAGAGATAGCTCAAAAGACAACTGATCTTGAGAAAGAAAAAGGAAAGTTGCAGAAAGAAGAGTTAAGTAAGAAGCAGAAAGAACTTACGATTTATAGTAATTTCGCTGGTGTTGTTCAAAAGTTAGATAAAGATGCGGCACAAAGTTCATCTCAAGCGTTAGGTGGTCAAGGAAAATCGTTTTTACAAGTAGCTTCTAAAGATCCATTCCAAGTTCAAGGTACGTTAACTGAGCTTCAAAAGTCACAAATTCAAAAGGATCAAACATTCACTGTAACTGCAAAAGCAAATAATAAGAAGAAGTGGACAGGTAAGATTACAGAGGTAAGTGAGTTCCCAACAAGTGCAGAGATGGCGCAAGCTGGCGGTGCCAGTTTTGCATGGTATTAGTTTAACGATTCAGAGCGGTGAGTTCGTTTCGATTATGGGACCGTCTGGTTCTGGTAAGTCGACGCTTATGAATATTATCGGTTGTTTAGATCGTCCAACAGAAGGCGAATATATGCTGAATGACGTGAATATCTTAACAGCAGACGAGTCAAAGCTTGCTTTAATTCGTAATGAATATATTGGCTTTGTATTTCAGCATTTTAATTTACTACCTCGTCTTTCCGCAGTGGAAAATGTCGAGCTTCCGCTCGTATATGGTGGCGTGAAGAAAGCGGAGCGTCGCAAGCGTGCTTTGGAGGCGTTAGATACAGTTGGATTGGCAAATCGCGTGCATCATTTACCAAATGAGTTATCAGGTGGACAGAAGCAGCGTGTAGCGATTGCAAGAGCGATTGCGAATAACCCAACGTTCATTATGGCCGATGAACCGACTGGTGCACTTGATACGAAGTCTGGTGAGCAAGTTATGGATATTTTCACGAAGCTTAATGCAGAAGGTACGACGATTGTTATGGTTACACATGAAGAGGAAGTAGCAGCGTATTCTTCCTGTCGCATTGTACTACGAGACGGGAAAGTTACAGAAGATAGAAGGTGTGCAGTATGAGTTTACTAGATAGCATAAAAATTGCCTTGTCTTCTATATTAGCTCATAAACTGCGTTCAACCTTTACAATGTTCGGTATTATTATCGGTGTAGGCTCAATTATTACTGTTGTAGGCATTGGTCAAGGCGGGGAAGCCGCCTTAAAATCACAATTTGTTGAATCAGGGAATCAAACCGTTCCTATTCATTATAGTCCTGATATAAATGATCCTTTTAGTATGGATATGCCTGAAACGCCAAAAATAACAGAAGAAGATATTTATGAAATCAAGAAAATCCCAGAGATTGCACATATCTTAACAACAAATTCCAGTATGGAATCTCTTGAGATTGAAGATAAAAAAGAGATGGTGAATATTACTGGATTAGACAGTGAGTATTTTTCAGTAAATAAAGTAAAGTTGTTAAAGGGACGTTCTTTACAAGAATCAGATGTGGATCAAGGTAATAATAACGTTGTCATGATTAGTAAAGAAATGGAAGAAAAGGTGTTTAAGGATGCCAATCCAGTCGGTAAAATTATTGAAATGAAAGGTCAACCGATGCAAATTCTCGGTGTCTACAAATCAGATAATAAGTTTATGGAATGGGACCATCAGAAGCACTAGTTCCAATTTCATTATGGCCGACACTGTATGGGAAAGATGAAATTCAAAATATTTCTGTTCAAGCAAAAAATGTAGATAATCTAGAAAAAGCAGGTAAAAAAGCTGCAGATGTTTTAAATAGTCGTAAACCGACTGATGCAACTGGTAAATATGAAGTTATGAATTTAAAAGAAATTCAAGAAGGTATTTCGAATATGACCGGTATTATGACAATGATCATCGGTGGAATTGGAGTACGTAAAGCACTTGGAACGACGCGTAGTAAAATTTTATTACAGTTTTTAATTGAAGCAGTTATGTTAACGCTTCTTGGCGGTTTAATTGGCATTGGTCTTGGATATGGGGGCATATATTGTTTCGACATTTGCGAAATGGCCACCGCTTGTTTCATGGGAAGTTGTTGTTGGGGGGGATTATTCTCAATGACACTCGGTATTATTTTCGGATTAATTCCGGCGAATAAAGCTGCAAAATTAGATCCAATTGAAGCACTTCGCTACGAATAGTTTACTAGTGAAGTAAAGATAAATATCTCTACTTCACATACATATTTTTTGAATGAATTGTTTGTAACATCCTATAAGAGGATTATGTAAATAGAAGGAGGCGCTATAATGGAAGCGAATATGAATAAACAAGATGTAGGTGCGAAAAAGCCATCATTATTTGGAATGATTACATCTCCTGGAGTACAATTTGAAAGAATGAAAACAAACAAGAAAGTTTGGGGGATGTTTCTCTTAGTAGCACTGTTACAAGGGCTACTAGGTGGTTTAAGTGCGTATGTTAGATACACCTCACCTGAGATGCTTAAAATGAAAAAAGAATTAGGTGAACTGGCTGGACAAAGTTCACTGACATCAGAAGTAATTTCTTGAACTGGTTCAGGCTTTGCTGGTGCGATGATTGGAGCATTATTCATAGCAGCTATTTATAAAATGTTTATGATGTTCTTTGGGAATGATACCCCTTATAAAACCTTATTGAATATTGTAGTTTATACAAATATTGTCCTTATTATCGGTGAAGTTACTAATACAATTTTAAGTCTAATCTTTGGTACTGGAATGACCCAATATACGAGTTTAGGGTTATTATTTACGGAAGGTACATTTGTGTATGGAATTAGTAATACGCTTGAAATATTCTATGTATGGAATCTAATCTTAATTTGGTTTGGATTACATATTACGGCTGGATTAAGTAAAGTGAAAGCATCGATCCCAATTATTATTCTATGCATTATTAAAGCGGTCTTCTTAGCGACAATTATTGTATTAATAACGAAGTTTTTACCAGATATCCCAATGTAAATAAATTAATTTTATTATAAATAAGTTTGAGGGTGTTGCAAAACTCATAAATATCCAAAAATGAATGCATAAAGAAATCCGTTTTCCTGGAAGAATGATAGTATCCCAA
>NZ_JBNPJZ010000164.1:0-7808 GCF_050312695.1 Bacillus sp. AF62
TGTTTTTTCATCTGAAACACCTCTTATATAGAATAATTTATCTCTATACTATGTTCCAGTTTTACTGTACCACCTCATAGAACCATAGAGTACACTACGTCCGTAACATATTTAGAACTACTATATGTTGAATTGTGATTTATATTTTCTCCATTTCTGTTTCATAGAAGTAATCTAATTGGTGTATATCTCCTAATTTATAAAATTGTTCTGTGATAATCACTTTACGAACGGGATAGATACATTCATATCCTTCTTTTGCTAATGTATAGATTCTTTTCCCTATGTTTGTCTTGTTTTTATCACATAAATATTTGTTTAGTTTTTTTGTATGAGAAATAGAAAAGGTATATCGTTTTGATCTATATATGCTTTTCATACATATCTCCTTTTTAAATTTGATATATGTGTTAATATGTACGATTAATTGGGCTTTTATACCAAACGTGTGGAGAAGAAGTGTTGATAATACATAGAAATAAGGGTTCTGGTGCAAAAAGATTTGAGGAATTGCAAGTAATCTCTAAACCTTGGACATACTGATAGTATTACTCTATAAAAGGTGTGTGATCAGTATGAAAAAGGACAATTTGTTTAAATGGAAGCATTACCAACCAGATATCATTTTATTAATTGTACGTTGGTACCTACGGTACAATCTAATTTTTCGAGATTTGGTGGAAATGATGGAAGAAAGAGGATTCTCTTTAGCCCATACAACCATTATGCGCTGGGTCCATCAATACGGACCGGAACTGGATAAACGGATCCGATGTCATCTGAAACAAACAGATGATTCCTGGCGAGTGAATGAAACATATATATAAGTAAAAAGACAATGGGTGTATTTATACCGTGCTGTTGATTCTGAAGGAAATACGATTGACTTCTATCTCAGTAAAACTAGAAATCATACGGCTGCAAAGCGTTTCTTCAAGAAAGCTTTGCAGTCTTTTCATGCCTCAAAACCTTGTACAATCACAATTGATAAAAATCCTGCTTATCCAGTGGCCCTCACTAAATTAAAGAGTGAGAAAAAAGTGCCGTTAGGCACTCAAATTCGGCAGATAAACTATCTAAATAACGTAGTGGAGCAAGACCATCGATTCATTAAAAAACGTGTACGCTCTATGTTAGGATTTAAATCTTTTAGCACAGCTATATATATATTCTTGCAGGAGTAGAAGCCATGCACATGATAAAAAAGAACAGGTTGATTTACGGAATCAGTCTGTTCAAAATCAAAAAGAATTTATTCATCAATTATTTGGATAAACAGAGTAAAGAATGATTCCAGTAGGAATCCTCATTATTTCTTGGGAACGTATCCTTTCTTTGCACCAGAACCGGATTTTGTACTTATACTAGTTGATTAAACTTTGCACCAGAACCATTTCTTTTTCCTATTTGAATGCAATTAACTAGCTTGATTCATCGATATAGCAGGTGGAATCGAAATCGATAAAGGATAGCTACGAGTTTCTCCTATTGCATTTTTCGCTACCAAATGATACATATATGATTGCTCTGGCACTATATTTAAATCCGTAATAGTATTTGTCGTGAAGGTCTGGATTTTTTGATTATTTTTATATAAATCATATGTGATCGCATTTTTGGCAGAAATGTTGAACTTAATTTGAGAAGGGTTTATATCTGTCGTTGTTATTTTCACACCGAATGGTGGATATTGGGTTTGAATCGGTTTAATTACATAGGACATACTATTTGTCATGTCTAATAAAGTTTGATAATGCATATACGCATATCCATGATCGCCAAATTTTGCCCCCCAGCTGTTTCTGACAATGAACCATTCATTTTTCTCATCATAACCCACGACAACAAGAGCATGCCCCCCTCTGGATTTCTTTTCTGTAACAGGTGGTATAATTCCATTAGTAGGTGTTGCATCAAAATTAGGATATACGTTGATACCTATTAAAACCGGATCTTGATTCGCCAGCGCTTGTTTGATTTTATGTACCATATTTGTTTCACGTATGACTTGATAACCACTAATTTTATACGGTAATGCATTCTCTTTCTGTGTAGGTGTTACTGGTTGTTTGAATTGTTCTATATTTTCCGTATTTACATCATATAAACGTTCTGTTTCTGGGGGAACACCACTTCGTTTTAAAACCTGAAGTGCGGATTCAATATACATACCATCATAAGGCCCATTTGGATAATACATATAAGCGGGAGACAAATAAGTAATATCGGTTCCACGTGCCCCTGCATCTTTTGCAATATAATATTCTCTTAAAGCTGTCATTGCAAATGGGACACATGTACCAAATTTTCCTTGACTTCGTACTTCTGGAAAATATTCACGTAAATCGATGCGATTGGGAAGAATATTTGGGTTTTGAATTCCCTGTTGTTTTTGTTTGGTTGCTTCTTGTTTTGTAAGATAAAAAGTAGATGGTGTATACTCAGGTATATCTTCTTTCATTTTAGTATTTTTTAAACCCAAACCATACGTAGAAAAATTATTTGGTTGAAATGATTTTTCTGTTTCAGCATGTACAACTGGCACGAATAAAAATCCGATAATTCCGACTAATGTCATCATAAAAAAAGTAAACGTATTATCCTTCATAAAACTCCCCTCTCCAAATGTATTACCTGTTCTTAAACTAAAACTTTAGCTACGCACTAAATATATAACAAATTAAATGCATTAACTAGAGCACTTAAGTTGATAAACATTTTAGATTTATCGTTCATAAAAGTTGTTTTTGGTTTACGGATATCTTTAAAGTTCACGTACCTTTAAAGATAAAAATGAGCTATAATTATGGTCGAGGTGAAAATATTGCAAGATAAAAAATTTGGATATGTCAGAGTTTCCAGTAAAGACCAAAATGAAGAACGCCAGATTGAAAATATGAAATATCGCGGGATAGAAGACCGGGATATTTTTATTGATAAGCAGTCTGGAAAAAATATGAAGAGAGAAAATTATCAAATGCTAAAACGCTTAGCTCGTACGGGCGATACTATCGTTTTTGATTCCTTAACAAGATTAGGTCGTAGCATGAATGATGTACTAGAAGAATTTAGATATTACGAGCAACAGCGAATTAACTTACAATTTATTAAAGAACCTTTTATTAATGTGATTTATAATGGAGAAAGTACGAATGATGTCATTCAACAGGCTGTACAAAAAGCGATCCTTACTATTCTATCTGCTTTTGCAGAAAAAGAAAGAAATGATATTAAACAACGACAAGCGGAAGGGATTGCACTAGCAAAGAAACGAGGAAAACATTTAGGTAGACCACCTGTACAGATTACAGATCAATTTATTGAAGCATATCGAGAATGGCAATCAGGAAAAATTACAGCCGTCGGGGCAATGAAGAAATATCATATAAAACGTTCTTCTTTTTACAAACTGGTAAAAAAATATGAAGAACAAGAAAAACCGAAATATACAGGTGCAAATGAATGACACGTAGAACGAAGACGATTGAGTTTCTTACTAATTATATAGGAAGTGTTACGGATACTGTAGCTTACATCTAATCTTTTAAATCATGTCTTGCAAAAAATGGCGAAGATATGATAGTTATCAAGGGAATCCCCTTGGTAGCTACGACTTGTTATTTCAGGTGTCCAACGGCGTATATATCCCTTCATTTTTAAACAAACGTTTTGATTCATCAATATTTGTACAAGAAACAGGAGGATTCGCTATATATAGCAAATCCTTTTAAGTAATTGGAAGAGCAGTCTATTTTTAAATAATTGTTTATTAGTGTATTCATCTTCTGTGCATTCGCAGTAATGTTAGTGTTACATTTTCTAAATCTCCATTATTTTTTATTTCCTGTACGACTTTTCCTTCTTTCATAAAGAGTATACGATCACCAATTTCAGCAGCTACATCCATCATATGTGTAGAAAAGATAATCATCGTACCATTTCTTTTTAATGTTTTTATTATTTTTAAAAATGTATCCATCCAATACGGATCGAGCCCATTTGTTGGTTCATCTAGTATTAAAAGTTTAGGGTTCCCAAGATATGCCTGGCCAAATAAAAGCCTTTGTCTCATCCCTTTAGATAATCTATGTAAAAGTTCATTTTGTTTTTCCTTTAGTCCTATTGTTTTTATAACATCTTGTACTTTTTCTTTTCCTACATTTCGAAAAGCGGCATAAAACAATAAAAATTTTTGAACTGTCATATCCTGTTGTGCATGAAAATCATCCGGCATATAACCTATTTTATCTACATACTGTTTTCTATCTTTCTGCATTTTTATATTATCTAATTGAACAATGCCCGTTGTAGGTGTTGTAATTCCTGCAATTATATCAAGAAGTGTACTTTTCCCGGCTCCATTTCCACCGCACAATACAATACATTCTCCTTTTTTGATTTGAAATGTGATGGGGGATAATGCTATTTTTTTCTTATATTGTTTACTTACTTCTTGAAGATGTAATACTGTCATTTTTTTCTTCTCCTTTCCATTCTCTTTCCTGCCAAAAATAATAGCATAATTGTATAAATCATACAGTAAAGTGATAGAATCCAAATAACATCTTTACTTTGAAATATCATTACTAGTTGATCATATGCTTGTCCAAAAATTGCCCCGCCCCCTAATTGAATGACAAAGATAATACGAAGGAATTCAGCTGGGTTGCAAAACAATAACATTTTTATGGATGGTGCAATCATTACATAGGGAACGACATTAAGAATACTAATCAAAAGCGTTGGCCACATCAGAATAAGAAGAAACCAAATTCCAATACTTACCCCTAAAGCTTGCCATCTTGTTGTAGAAAGAGAACCAATTGTTATGCCCAGTACTAAAAATAAAAAGATTAGTAAAATAGAGAAGATATAGGTTGCTACTACCCAAAACAGATCAAAATTACAACCATTTACTAACCCAATGATTATACTTCCTCCAAAACCCATTGAAAACATAGCTGTTTGTGCTATAAATTGCCCAATTGTTTTACCTGCTATATAGGAAGTAGTATGAATAGGGTACGTACATAAAAGACGCCATTTTCCATTTTCCACCTCGCTTACAATAGTAAATGCCCCTATAATTAACATCAGTAAGGGTATCATATATAAAATAAGATTTACCATTGTTCCAGTTACATTTGTATAACCTGCTAAAGCAGCGTTGTTTCTTTCCATGACAAATAGTAAAGAAAACATAATGATCCAAAGAAGTGAAAACGTGTATGAAAACTTCCCTCTTACTGCACTACACCATTCTGTATATAATATATTCCACATACTTACACATCCCTCTATTGAAAAAGACAACCATAGTCGGTTGTCTTTTTTTATCTATTTTATTGCTAACAATAAGCTCTTATTAATGCGAATGTCCACTCTCATTATTTTCTTTTCCCATTGGTTCTTTATGCCTATCCCATTTATGATCTGCTAGTTGCTTAGGCGAAAGGATTTTTCCAGTATGCTTTTCTACAAAACGGTCTGCATCTTTCTTTTCTGTAAAAGAAATGACATTATAAGCCATTGGCGTTTTGATGGACTTATCATACACATATGTAGCTTTATCCAATGCAACCCAATCTTTTGTATGATAATCTCTTACAAACTTCTCTTGTATTTTTTCATTTTTATGTTCATCCATCCATTTATACATACAGCCAATGTCATCAAATTTTAAAGCTTTTCCATTTTCTAAAATAATCTCAGTTGTATATGGGTTATCCAGTACCGCCATATTACAAACATCACATTTATCATTCTTTTCATTAATTGCAACGGGCTTTGTTTCATCCTTTCCACAGCCAACTACAGCAAACATGAAACAGAAACAAATAGCAAATAACATTTTTTTAACTTTCATTCATTTTTCCTCCCTAAAATAAATAATGTACTTCCCAGTAGTAACATGCTTATACTTGTAATCCATATATTAGATTGAAAGCCTATTTTCTCCCCTTTTTGTGCAACATTTTTAGGAATCATATTGGGCACCTTGTCTAGTAATACAGATTGATCTGGAATTTTGATGAAATTTTGTAAAATATGCATCCCTGGTGATTGAAAAAATAATTGATAGTTTGGTATATCTTTTGTTAATAAAAGAAAATACGCATCTGCTTTATATGGAATAACACTTGTACCTGAACCATCAATATCTACTTTTAAAGAAGCATCCCAATAATTTTTATAGATATTATTTTCCCTGCTTTGTGTAGCTTGGAATTCATTTACATTCCCTATTATTTCATTTTGTGTAAATTCATTTGCACGGGTCTCTTTAAATTGTAAACCTATAAAATTATTAGAAACAATGTTATTCATAATCGTATTGTCACTTGCCTTTTCTACATACATCCCTACTCTATTATTCACAATTTTATTTTGCATTACTTTCGTTTTTACTGCGTCATACAATAATAAGCCTTGTGCATGAACATTTTTTTTATTATTTATAAATTGATTTCCTGCTATAAAAGTGTCTTTTACCCCCATAATCATGGCGCCTGTTGTATTTTCTTTAGATATATTTTTTTCTATAACCGTTTTATCAGAATACATAAGATGAATACCATATCGAGACTGCTGAATCCTATTATTCTTTACTATATTATGGTTGCTTTTTTCTACGTAAAGACCATCTTGGACCTTTTTTATTTTGGTATTTTTAATCAAATTATTGTCTGATTGCCATAAATCAATTCCATTTGCCTTTTTTTGTCCAATGATTGTACTGTTTTCAATAGTTATATTCCTAGCATTTTCTAACTTCATTCCCATGTATGAAGCATAAACTTCTATTTCATTGATAGAATGATTATTTCCGGTAACCAATACAGCTGGCTGATCTGCACGATCGTTGCATTGTTCTATTTTTAAATTTTGAATGCTAATGTATTCCTTTTTTATTGTAATAACAGGATCCGTACCACAAGAGACTATTTTAGTATTTGTATTCCCTTTTATTGTAATAGGTTTTGATATTTGTATTCTTTCATTATACGTTCTATTTTCTAATTGAATTGTTTCATAGGGAGCAGCCGCATCAATTCTTGATTGTATCGTCGATTCAGCGTGACATTGGTTTATCGGCAAGCATAACACTAAAAAGAAAAAAAGAGAAAAATAAATTTTTTTCATATGCAATTTCCTTTTCTTAAAAAACGATGCATGATTATTCCCAATTAGAATATCAAGTATTTGTGTGCATTTCGTGAAAAAAGAATGTGCTTTTTGTGATACATTGGGTATTATTTTAAGCCGTGATTATTTCTACTTGTACAGTTTTTTATGAAATGAACTTACATCAAATGAGTTTCTGTAAGTTCATGTAAAAATAGGGCTTGTTTTCAACAATTTTGTGTAATAAAAATATTGATTTACGATATTTTTAAGTTTAAAGAATTTTATAGAGGGTAAATCAAAAATAATCGCAAAAGAGATTTTTACGTCTTACCAAATGTCAACATAAAATTTTAAGTATTCTTTTTTATACGAGAAGAGATAAAACGTGGGTGGACTATTGTTAACAGTATTTCAAAAAACAAAATATTTTTTCCATCGAGCTATGGTGCAAGATGGTGTTGGACTTCTTGAGTCTCATTTAAATGGACTGCAAAATCAAAGGAAGAAACCTTCACCTAAGAAATAAATCTTATTAATTTAACGAATTTCCCGAAAGAAGTCTCCTTCCTCAAGCGTGTGAAGGGCGTAGCCAAAAGGTTTTCCTTTTTATTTTACCTCTGATATAATCAGTCTTATAAATGATAAAGGCTGGTATATAAATGAAATTAGATAGTAATAAT
>NZ_JBNPJZ010000133.1:0-7370 GCF_050312695.1 Bacillus sp. AF62
ACTTGAAAATAGCAGACAGAGTTGCTTATTGGCAGGTGTAGCGATTTTATTAAAAAGATTTTAAACAGGTTCTTACATAATTCATCGCGACTTTATCCGCTTCTTTCATATCACGTTCTTTCTGATTCTCTTGTTGGTTTGCGTTGCTTTTCGTTTCATTTGAGCAACCTGCAACACCCGTTACCATTAACATTCCCGCTACACATAATCCAGATAACATACGTAATTTTTTCATCGTTCCATCCTCCATATACAGATAATTTAGAATACTCATATCTGTATTGTAATACGAATTACGCCAATTGTTGCGCTCGTTCTTCGTCAGTTTTTGTAGAGGAATCAAACGCCGTCTTTAATTCTTGGAAAACAGGATCGATTTCTACAACCGCTGTTCGGCCGAAAATATCCTGGAATAAGGCTTCGCCGCGTCGTAATTGACGTAACATCAAGATATTTTCTTCTGTGACCGGTAGGTTATAGTAACGTAACATTTCTTCCACTTCCTTATCGTATTTCAGCGCAAAACAGAACTTCATCCCCACATTTGCAACCTCTTTATTTTCAGATTGATAATCGGATGCATTTTGTGTTCCTAAATACAAGCCGATATTATGGAATCGTCCTTCGCGAATGATTTTGTCAGAGGAAGCCGCACCTTCTTTATTTTTTAGAATACTAGACGCTTCATCCTGTAGGTATACTTTAAAAATACTACGGTCGGAATGCATTAAGGATTTACCAAATGCCGCTAATGCAATTAAGATACTGCGAGATAATTTATCTGTAACACTCTCATTCTTGTCCTCTGATTTTGGAATGCGTAAATGTTGAATTTGCAATACTTGTAACGGACGTTCTAGGCTTAATACGCGGTAATCTTGCCCTTGTCTACCAAACAATAAATCTCCTAGCTGGATGCCTTCTAAGGTTGCTAATCGATTGATAAGAGCATTTAACCGTTCTAATTCAGTTGGCAATAAATTAGGTTCTTTCTTCATTTCCTCTAGTTCTTTACGAACCAAAGTTAAACATGCGTCTTCTTTTTCTGCCACTCGTTCAATCGCTTTATATAAATAGTCATATCGGATATCCTCTAAGCCTACATCCGATAAAAACGTTAAAATTTCAAGAGCTAAACTTTTTGCATCTTCTATCGTTGCGCTTATTCGGAATGGGTCTAAACAGCCTGCATCCTTTTTATCCTTCCCAAGCGTCCATACTTGCAAGGTATCCTCATTGAACCCTGGTAGTAATTCTGGCCACCTTGTGCGGTCCCCTTTTGGATCGATGATAAATGCCCTTCCGCCACTCATCACAATCCAGAAAGCGAGTAAGTTCATTAGGAACGATTTTCCTTTCCCTGTTTGCCCCGCGAACATAACCGATAAACTTTCAAACGCTGTTACAATGTTATCTAATGCTTTCGCCGCGAGTTCGGGACGAACAAAAACTGGACGATTTAATTTCTTTGTCTTTCCAATGTAAAACCCTTGATTGTCGCCAATTTGTGTTGTGGCCCCGAACATTCCCATTGCAAGCACACCTGGCTCCACAAACAATTTGAAATCCGTATTATAACGTTTAGAGCCTGGTAAGAACTCATAGAAGTATGCTAATTGTTCTCCATATGGATTGACCAATTCAATTTTCATTTTGCGATATTCTGTAATCAGCGTATTAACGCGTGATTTTAATGTTTTCTCATCTTCGGCATATACGCAAAACAGTACACTTAGTTCATATCCAGGTGCTCCCGTTGTTTCAAATCGATCTTTTACAATTTTGACGCCCCTTGCTTTACGATCAATTGTTAAATCTGTTGTGCGACCACCTACCATCGCTTGTTGACGTTGATCGTTTAATTCCAGTTCACTATTGGAGAGTTTTTGTGTAACCATCTGGTTTTCTAAGTGATACGCTCGAATACTCATTTCAACAGGAAACTTTAACGAATGAGATTGAATACGATAAATCCACTCTCCACCAGGAAAAGCCGATATTTCGGGCATATCTTTCACCGCAAGAAAAGCAACATGAGAGGTTTCCATTTCCCCTTCTTCATTTTGTCTTTCGAGTATCAGAGAGCGCCCTGGGCTTTCATCAATCACCGTATCCGTTAAGTGCACCATTTCTTGTAAATCTGGGCGGCGTACTTTTACCGCCTTTCCTTCTTCATTTTTCAAGATAACTGTAGAACCTACTTTCCAGTTTTGATCCCGATTCAGTTCTTTCATGCCACGTTTGAAGTTATGATGGAATAAAAATCGCGTTGTTGACGGTTTCGCACGTCTTGTATTATGAAAGGCCCCTCTAACCTGGCTAAATAACACGTCTTCTACTTCTAAATAATTTTCAATTTCCTCTTCTAAAATATCCGTCACATTCATACCCGATATGTTTTGGGCTGTTTCTGCAAAACCTTCTCTTATTTTCTTCATAAACTTCCATGTTTCTACGACAGGGTTACGAATTTGTCTTTCTTTCTGTTCCATATTCAGTTGTACTAAAACGAAAAAGCGATATTCCATGTTCTCTTTCGCAATGGCCGCATTTCGTAAGTATTCTTTTACCTTTTTAAAAAGAAAGCGTCCTGTTGGGGCCATTGGCCCTTTTAAAGTGGAAATATGTTCATCCAGAATTTCATCTGAATTTGTTGTACGAGGAATCACAAGTAAGTGGATATCATATTCTTGATGGGTAAAAAGAGCGAGTTGATTGCGATAATATACTTTTTTTGTGCTTTCATCTTGATGATCATATTCGAATCCGTCTACTTCATATACTGCGGATACTTTTCCGTCCGTACTAAACGCTAAATTCTTTTCAACGTGCTTTAATGGTGATCTGTTCATCGTTTTCAACATCTTTCATTTCCTCCTTTTGGGGTAAAAATGTTAGGTTATAAGCGTGTATGTCTTTCTCTTCTTCTTCGCTAGATGAATGTATGATTGGTATATCTTTAACGTCATATTGCACACACACATGACCACGAATCACATGTTTTTTTAATTTCGGCAAGGTCACTAGTCGGCTACTTTGATGTTTACGTAAACGAAATGTGACCCAGGACCGAACAAAAGAGAAAAGTGATTTTCCATCTGTTTTATATTTATCCGCGCCCCATACGAGGAAAAGAGGAATCACACCATAATACATGAGCCAAACTTGATCGATCATATCCCCAAATATCCATTTAAAGGGAGGAAGGAAGCGGAAAGCTACAAGCCCCGCTTCTACCGCCGCAAAATAACCAAGTGCCCTCCATGTAACCGCACGCGGAAGACGATACCCCATAATTTCGTACTGTCTTCGCATATAGTTCATATAGCTTCCGAAACAATAGACAATGATAGATTTTGATTCTTTTTCCTTCATGTAGCCCTCTTCCTTTCCATCCCTTACTTAGACGCCAAACAATCCGCCTAACCACGTTCCGATTGTTTTTAATGCATCTGGTTTGTTAATGAAGAATACAACAATCCCGCCGCCAACAATTAACGTAATCGCTTTTCCCCACGCGCGCTTTGCCGCTACGATCAAAATAACAATGATAAACGCACAATATAACGCGTATGTTCCTTGTGTCTTCATCATTTCGAAAAATCCTTCTAATCCGATTCCTAACACAAAATGATTTATATTGAACATATACATGCCCCTCTCCTATTTTGTTTTTAAGTCTGTCACGATCCATTGCTTTCCATCTTGTTTGACAAACAACGTATAACCTGTTTTCATTTTCGATTCAGAATGTGGATCAATCATAGATACCTCTGTTTGTACCTCATATGTGCCTTTTGTTTTTCCTGGATAAATCTTAGAGGAAAGTACATTTTCAAATTTCATGGCTCCTTCTAACCCTTTAATATCTGTATTGGCTAAAACATACGCGAGTTCTTTTTGTGTTGCGGTGGTATAGGATTTAAAGAAGGTTGGTAAAAATTCTCGAATGTCTTCTTTTACAGTGATTTCATGAATTTCCTCTCGTTCTTTTCCTGCTTTTTCTTCTGATACTTCTGCTTTTTCATTCACCTTGACGATTTGAGGGAATCCACTAATCACAAAAGCCTTTCCATCTGTCCGAACAGGAACCGACACTTGCTGGATCACCTCCTTATCCTCTGGCCCGCTATTATCTGCTTTCATGCGGCTTAATTTGTATTTCACTTTAAAAATTACGCTTGCTTCTTTATCTGTAACCTCATCTACTCTTAATACAGTTGCGTATAGAAAATTGGAATCCCATTGCATACTTACAAAATCTAAACCAACTTGTGGATCAAATGTTTTCGGTATATAGGGATGTAAGCGCTCTGAACGTTTCTTCTTGCCCTCATCCCCTCTTTCCCATATAAAGTATTCCTTTGCGAATCCGCGCGCAAATTCAATTGCTTCTGGACGCGAGGCAAGGTTTTGTTTTTGCGTAACTTCCTTTGGAGTGGTGCTGGCCTTTGCTGTTGTATCTCCCTTTCCTTTTACTACGGTTGTGATGGATACAATGAGCATCCAACAAAACAGGAGCCAAAAGGCCCATTTCCCAATTAAGCGTCCCTTATACGAAGGAATTCTTGTGGCTTTCCTTGCCTTCCCTTGTTTACTTTCAAATGTTTTTGCAAACCATTGTTTCACCTTTTGAAACATATTCATCCCCCTTTCAATTTCGGTACTGGCGTAAAGATCGTTCGTAGCAATCACAAGCGAATGAAGCCATACCAACCGCGATTGATTCTTCTTTTATTTCATTTCTTGCATAATTGATAAAGTTGTTAAGTTTCGTTTGACTGCCTGTGATATATGGGAATCTAGCATGAACCACATACCGTTTGTCTTCATCCTTCCCCACTTCAAAGGACGCTCCATCTGTAGCCCGAAACGCCCTTACAAACTCTAAACCCTCCAATTCGTCCATCATGCACTCTCCTTTTCTCTTAAAACTGTAAGAAACTTGTTTGCCTTTTCTTTAAACATCCACCCTTTGTCTATCCTTGCTTGCTCGAACATGTCATAACAGCTGATTTCACGCTCAATTTCTAATATGGATTTTTCTCTTGTAAGCTCTACTCCATCACACTTCCATTCCAATTCATCTGTATCTAATCCGATTTCTATTTCGATAATTTTTCCGTTTTCCATCAGATAAAACTTCTGCATATATACATCTGTTTGAGATAAACAAATCTCATGTACTTCCTCACAACCCATTCCCTCATAGATTTCCACTAAAAATTGAGCTTCAACTTCTCCTACATTTCCTCTTTCATAGGTGTTTTTATGTGCAAACATTATCTATCTCTCCTCATCTTTTTAACTTTTTATCTTCCAAAATATATAGGGCCACCCAACTTAGGCGCTAACTCCGCTACTTCTTTTGAAAAAACTACAATACTGAGAAGAACCATCCATACTAGGAAACATAAAGTGAGCATTCTCCAATTTTTTTGATACATTAAAAGCGCAATAGCTGTAATCATGAAAATACTGATAACAATACCTTCCAGGATGGGATTCCCCAGTGTAGGTAAAAAACCAATAAAAGGCATCTTCTATCCTCCTTTATAATCCACCATCTTCCATATCCCCACTACGACCAGGAAGAAAAGCAAGACACCTTCCCATCCTTGCGTATAGTAAATTTCCACCACTTTACTTTTTACCGCTTCCCAGGCTTCTCTTGATCCTGGTACTCTTTCAAATAACCGATCTGAAAAGACAACTAACAGAAAAATACTGGCGCTTATCGATAAAATAAATCTAAACACATTCTTAGAACCTCACTTTCTCTGTAGGGTTTTGAATATTCCGATAAATATTCCCGAATGGGCCTTGTAATATATCTTGGAACAGTGTGATATACACTGGAATTTCTGGACTACTTACCCCTTTTAAATAGCGAATCAATTCTTTTTCCCTACTTTCACTACCTGCGACAAATACCAGGCGCCATATCGGTATTTCATATCCCATACCAGCATGTATCCGATAATCTGCCTTTTTTCCTTCTTGCGTCATGAAGTCGTTATAACGGATAATCTTTTTTTCTAATACTTCTTTTGATCCATAAGATCGTTCCATTTCCATGAATACACCGATGCTTTTATCGATTGCTTCTTTTAATCCAATTACCGCAACCCCATCTGGGCGTATAACGCGATTTTTCCCTTTTGCATATTGGAACGTTGCCCGCGGTTCATTGATCCATTCCTTTAGTTCCAACTTTCCTTCACGCTTAGATATTAATGTCATGGCACATTCAATTTTCGCTAACATTAAACTGTGATACACAAAAGATGCTGAACGTTTGGACCAACTATTTTTCCAATGCACTTCCCCTCGAAACCCACGAACCATCTCGACTCCTTCTGGTGTTAACGTATATATTCGTTGTGGTTTCGCAAACTTTCGTTTCTGATTTCGTGGTGAGGTAATAGGTAAATACTCGTAACGGATATAGCCCGCTTGCTCTAGCTTATATAACCGATTTGTTACAGATTTTTTTGTATAATCCACATACACCTTTTGATGAATGTACTCAATATCCAAGTAGATGTGTGTATGCAAACTCATGAGTAGTTGTTCATCTGGAATTTGAAATAAAATGTTTCCCATGCCTCTTACTCCTTTTCCCACATATCGAAAATGCTTACTTCTTCTTGCGATGTATCTTCTTTTATTTCTACATTTTCCGTTTCGATTGATACTGTTTGTTCTTTTTCGATTGTTATAACAGGCTCTTTTACTGGCTTATCTTCCTTCTTTACTTCTATTGTTGTCGTAGCTTGTTTTCGGAATGGGATAATTTGCGCTTGATGTGTGGGTTCGACTAGTTGTGTTTCTGAAACAGGTTCTTTCACTTCTGCCTGGGAAGAAATTTTTTCTTCTAATTCATCTAGCCCCGATGTCACAACAGGTTCTTCTTTGGTTAAATCGACTTTTTCAGCTTGTAGATACTTGCCTTTTCCATATAAAAACTCATCAATTTCCTTGTCGATTTCTAATCCTGCTTTCCCATTTTGTTGCTCTAAAGAATGAATCTTTGCTCTGGTCCATTCATTTGATGCATGGATTTCTTTTTCGTTTTTATAATTCGCTGCTTTTCCATTTGGTAGGTATCGGTCTAATGGTGGAACACGTATGGTACACCACACATTTTTTGCCTCACCTCTGATATAATCTTGTGTTTGAATCGCTACAATTAAGTTAGGAAGGTTTTGCAAATACTCTGTTCGGAATTGCTTTTGCATGATGCCCTCTAACGTTTTCGCGGAATTATGGCCTTGCCTACATACAAAGTAATTTCCGCCCGCTTCTGTTAACATGTCTGTTAACTCTCTGTCTAGCTGTCCCGAAACTTGCTGGGTAATTACCCATAA
>NZ_JBNPJZ010000082.1:0-151986 GCF_050312695.1 Bacillus sp. AF62
ATACTATCATTCTTCCAGGAAAACGGGTTTCTTTATGCATTCATTTTTGGATATTTATGAGTTTTGCAACACCCTCTATATCAAAAAGACGACCATACCATGTTATAGAACTATGAAATTTTTTCGACTTGTCATCTATATATTCAATAAAGAAGGCGTTTATCCATACATGACATCTTTTTCCCACATATATTATAGGAAGAACTTTTTTTCATTTGAGGTGTTCCTTATGGATCCATACGTCAATATATGTATTTGCATTACTCCCGGCGCCGATATTTCTGATGACCGCATCGCAAAAGATTTAGCTGTTGCAGAAGCAATTTGGCACCCCATTACATTTCAAATTCAAGAAGTAATTGTATTAAATGAACTTTTCCGTTTTTTTGACCGTGAAATCAGTTATAAAAATTCCATTCAAAGTCAAGAAAAGTTGGCATCCTTTTTCCAAACATGTGTAAATGAAGCTCCTGAATGCGACCTTTATATTTGTTATATTGGCAGTGATTATTTCAAAGAAACAGCAGTAATTGCCTGCGCTTATTCTTTAGCAAAACAACAGCAACTTACTGGCTATATCGTTTTAACAAATTCGGCTGCCCCTATGAAAAATATATATACGCTCGCTCACGAAATCGGTCATATTTTATTTACAAGACGTATTCATGGAAAACTTACTCATGCAGATCCTCATTCTCCAACCGGCTCGGAGCACCACCCTTCTCCAACAAATCTTATGTATCCGATAGTCCCTCGTCCAGAAAACGTTCATATTCATTCCTTATTAACAACAGAACAAAAAGCGCTCTCTTTACAAAGCTCTTTACTACAAAGAAAAAAACAGTAACCCTCATGTTACTGTTTAAAACAACTTGTTCCAATCAACAAACCAAATCCCGGCTGCTAGAAATAAAAATAGACAACTAAATGTAAATGTAATCCCTCTAAAAATCCCTATATAATATTTCTTTGGAAATAATTTTTTGTATATCCAGAGCAGCCGCTTTCCTATTAAACCGAAAAACAGAATATATCCTGATGTATAATCTAATATATTAATAAAATAGTCAACATATACCCTTTTTATAAAAGAGTTATTGTTAGGTTAACCTTAGAAAACTACTACTTAATTTACCTATAAATAATACTGTCTCTCTTTTTATTCGTATACTTTCCTTTTTCTAATTTTATATGAATTTTCAAAAGCATATAAATAACAATGAAAAGAATTATTTGTTGTACATACATTCCAATAATACTTGATAAATCTATCATTACGAATACATATTCCAATGCAATTGGAACTAGTAAATACGCCAAAGTAAACCAACCACCAAATTTAATATTTACAATAGCTGCAAATAGAACTACTATTCCAACAAGAATGAAGCTTTCTGTCGCAGTAAATTTAATAAATGTTGTACCATAAAAATTATTTAATAATGCAATACTGAAAATTGATAAAAACCATATCGCACCTGTTATATACATAATTAAAAATTCAGTTCTTTTACGCTTAAATGAGGCTGTTCTCATGCCCCATATTAATACACTAATTCCTACAAAAATCATAATCGGATATCCGATTAATTCAATTAAAGAATAAGACAAACGATGGTCGGCTTCACTAAAAAATACACTCTTCATCATCGTGAATGCTAATAAATTTATAATAAAGTAAAGCAATAATTTATAATTCCCTTTTTTATCAACTTCCATCTCTTTGGCAAGTTGATTTGCATACTCTTTTGGAGCATGACCGAATATATCATTTACACTCTTCCCTCTCTTTTCTCCTTCTATTAAATGAACTTCCGCATCTTCTATAAAGGAAATAATATCAGCTTCTCTAATGCCCTTCGTTCGTAAATACCCTTGAGTATCATCTAAAAACTTTTGCCCTTCATTCGATAGCACTTTTATCACTCCCTTATTTAACCATTTCTCTTCTATTCGTCTTCATCATAATTTCAAGGAAAATTAAAATAAACAAACTTCCGTATAAACATATAATTTGAAATAACATTGGCATAAGATCTTCAGATGTAAATGTTTTAAACATTAACATAATAGAAAGCGGAATGATTAAATATAAGTTTTTAAACCATCCTTCAAAATATATATTTATAGCTACTGTTATGATAAAAATCCCACCAGCTAATATATAACTTTGGACTTCGGTGAATGTGAGCATTTTTGTAGGATATATCACATCTAATATCGTAACAGCTCCTAATAAAAACAATGGAGCAATCATAACTAAAGACCACATAGAAAACCATGTTTTTGTAAAGCTTGTGACGAAGGTCATTTTGCGAAGTAGAAAATTAGGACTCATAACAACTAAAATCAATGAAAAACTGTAACCGATACACTGAATAAGTGAAATCTGTAACATTCCATTATTCACTATTAAGATAGAAGCAATAATCCAAAAAGATACGATATTCATTACTGTAAAACCAATTTGCTTCCACGTTTCCTGTCTATCTCTTTCCATCACTTTTACAAGTTCATTTGCATATTCTTTCGGTGAGCTTCCGAAAATATCTTCTACACTCTTCCCCTCACTCTCACCTTCTATTAAATGAAGTTCTGCGTCTTCTAAAAAGTTTTCAATATCACTTTCTTTCACACTCTTTGCCGTCAAAAATAATCTCATATCTAACAAAAACTTTCGTGCTTCACTTGATAACATTATTTTCTCCTTCCCTTCCCTTCAAGTAGACGTTCTACACTACTTTGCATCGCTTCCCAGCGATCCATAAATTCATCAAGTGCTTCCTCGCCTTTTTCTGTTAATGTGTAATATTTTCTCTTTGGACCAGATGGAGATTCCTTCATTACGCTTGTTATTAGTCCTTCTTTTTGCATTCGTATTAATAACGGATAAATACTTCCCTCACTCGCCATTGTAAAACCATACTTTGCTAGCTTCTCACTCATTTCATAACCGTATATTTCGCCTTCAGAAATAATAGCAAGTAAGCATCCTTCTAAGATCCCTTTCAGCATTTGACTTGTCGACATAATTCAAATCCTCCTACTATCTTGTTTTACAAGATAGATAAGCGTAAGTATCTTGCTTTACAAAATAGTATAGCAAAGACTATTTTGCAAAACAAGATAGCTAACGATATTTTTTCCAAATGTTTGCAGGACTTTCATTATAAACTCTCTAAATAGAGCACTATGAAAACTTTATTATGAAGGGATGTTTTTCATCATGGTTACAAATCGAGTTGTCTTTTTAACAGGTGCTGCGAGTGGTATTGGATATGAAATGGGAAGTGCTTTTGCAAAAGAAGGTGCAAAAGTTGTGATTACTGATCGTCTTGAACAACGTGCGAAAGAAGCTGCTGAGCAATTACAAAGTGAAGGTTTTCAAGCTATCGGTTTAAAATGTGACGTTACATCTGAAGAGGAAATTACAGCATCAATTTCTCAAACAGTTAGTCATTTCGGTTCATTAGATATATTAATTAACAACGCAGGAATGCAACACGTTTCACCCATTGAAGACTTTCCAACGGAAAAGTTTGAGCTACTAATTCAAATTATGCAAATTGCTCCGTTTATCGCAATTAAGCATGCCTTTCCGATTATGAAACAACAAAAATATGGTCGTATTATTAATGTCGCTTCTATTAACGGCCTTGTCGGGTTTGCTGGAAAAGCTGCCTACAATAGTGCAAAACATGGCGTAATTGGATTAACAAAAGTTGCCGCTTTAGAAGGTGCTACGCATGGTATTACTGTTAATGCCCTTTGCCCTGGTTATGTCGATACCCCTCTTGTACGTAATCAACTACAAGACTTAGCTACTACACGAAATGTACCACTTGAAAATGTTTTAGAAGATGTTATTTATCCACTCGTCCCACAAAAGCGCTTATTACAAGTACAAGAAATCGCTGATTATGCTATGTTTTTAGCGAGTGAAAAAGCTAAAGGTATTACTGGTCAAGCTGTCGTTATCGATGGTGGCTATACTGCGCAATAAAAAATAAAGTTTGCTCAAGAAGAGCAAACTTTATTTTTTATTGCGAGGATCTTCGTACTTTAGTAATTGCCGCGGGAGCTTCTCAATTGCAACAATTACCCCCTCTAATTTACTTTCAATACGGTGGAGTAAATATAATGTTACAACAATTGGAAACCCTACATTACCTATCATCTTGATCCACTCTTCCATCCTCTTCTCCTCCTTTCATTATATAAGTAAGAGAAAACAATGCATTTAGGCATAAAAAAACAAGCTATTATGTATTAGCCTGTTTTTCAAATAATAATGCAATTTCTCGTTTATAATCCCCGCTTATAATACCTTTCTCAGTAATAATTCCTGTAATTAATTCGTTCGGTGTTACGTCAAATGCAGGGTTATAAACATTCGTTCCAATTGGTGCTACTTGTTTTCCAAAGATTTTCGTAACTTCTGTTTCATCTCTTTCTTCAATAATTATTTCGGCTCCAGTTTCTTTCGTAACATCAAATGTTGACAGTGGCGCAGCAACATAAAATGGGATATCAAAGTGCTTTGCTAAAATAGCTAAATTCATTGTCCCTATTTTATTTGCCGTATCTCCATTTGCGACAATTCGATCCGCCCCTACAATAATTGCATTTATTTCTTTCGTTTGAATAGCATGAGCTGCAGTATTATCTGTAATAAGGGTCACATCAATATTTGCTTGCTTTAATTCCCAGGTCGTTAAGCGACCACCTTGTAAAACTGGTCTCGTTTCACACGCATATGCATGTAAACGCACACCTTTCTCTTTTCCAATATAAAAGGGAGCTAATGCAGTTCCATATCTGGCAGTTGCGATACTTCCAGCGTTACAGATTGTTAAAATATTATCGCCATCTTTAAAACATGTTAACGCATATTCCCCAATATTTCGGCACACCTCTTCATCTTCCTGCTGAATGCGAAGCGCTTCTTCTTCTAATGTTTTTTGTGCTTCTTTTATTGTAGTAATCTCTCGAATAGATTCTCTCATACGATCAATTGCCCAAAATAAATTTACTGCTGTCGGGCGTGACGTTCCTAAATAATTACAATCTCTATTAAACTTCTTTTGAAATTCTTCAATATGTACAGTGTTATATTTTTTTGATGCAAGCGCCAAGCCAAATGCAGCTACAATTCCAATTGCAGGCGCTCCTCGTACTTCTAACATTACGATACTTTTCCAAACCTCTTCAATAGTCGTCAATGTTTTGTATTCTGTGCTATGCGGCAATTTCGTTTGATTTAATACCGCAATTGCATCACCTTTCCAGCTTACAGATCTCGGAACAGTAACAATTGTACTCACGCTTTTACGCCCCCTGAAACTGTCTGTTGAAATAATGTTCGAAACAGTTGAATATCAGCACTTTTAGATTCATATTTTATTAGTTCTTTACCTAAGGATAGCGCTTGTTTCTTAGCTTGAATTCTTGTTTCTTTATTTTCTATTTCATCTAAATCTGCTACATGAGCTAAACCAATTGTTCTACGAATCAGTTCACATCCGGCAAATCCAACTGCATCAGTAAAGATATTTTGCAAAATAATTGGTAACCATTGTTTTTCTTTCGTATATGCTTCTACACCTTCTCCAATCCATAATTTTGTAAAATTTTCTACAAAATAACTCCACGTCTTTTCTATATGGAAAAATAGTACACTTCTTTTTTCTTCTTCTCTAGATAAAGCATTTAGTAATAGATTTGCAATAAATTGACCTATGTCAAATCCAAATGGGCCATATGTCGCAAATTCTGGATCAATCACTTTCGTTTCAGAAGGTGAAGAAAAAATACTACCAGTATGTAAATCACCATGAATAAGAGTTTCTTTTCTTGTTAAGAACTTATATTTATATTGTGCTACTTTTAGTTTTAAAGTTTTATCACTCCAAAGTTCATCAACCACTAGCTGTAAATCTGGCTCATAATCATTTGTATCATAATGTCCAAACGGATCTGTAAACACTAATTCCTCTGTAATTTTACAAAGGTCCGGATTTACAAAGGTACCTTCTAGTACCCTCTTCTCTTCTGACTGTAAACCAAAATCTGAAGTGTAAAATAAAACATGTGCTAGAAAACGGCCGATATGCTGGGATAAAAGCGGATATTCTTCTCCGTCTATTAATCCTTTTCTTGTAATTGTTAGTCTTGATAAGTCTTCTATTACCGTTATCGCTAACTCTTCATCATGACTGTACACTACTGGAACATAATCCGGTACATACTGCGCAAAAATTTGTAATGCCTTGCTTTCAATCGTTGCTCTTTTTATAGACAATGGCCAGCTTTCACCAACTACTTTCGCATAAGGCAGTGCTTGTTTTATTATAATTGATTTCTCTCCATCATCTAATTTGAACACATAATTTAAGTTTCCGTCTCCAATTTCATGACAAACGACATTTGCCTTTGCTTCAAAATAGCCATGATCTTTCGCATATTGTACAGCTGTTATTTCTGTTAATGAATAATATCCCATCGTCTTCTCCCCCTTTTTAAATTCAGAGGTTTTTCTAACATAGAAAAACCTCTTTCCACTAAGAAAGAGGTTTGAAGTTTATCTTCTCCCCTCTTATCTGCCAGAAAGTTTTACTTTCTGCTGGAATTAGCACCGTGCCTTTTGGCGTAATAAACGCCCCATTTCACAATGGTATTACGGTCGGTTGCTGGGCTTCATCGGGCCAAATCCCTCCACCTGCTCTTGATAAGAGTTGTATAATTTTTTGAATTTTTAACTTTATGTTGAAGACTATACCAAGAATAAAAATCACTTGTCAACATTTTATTTGTATAATTCTGGACGGCGATCCGCAAAAACTGGAATTCCTTTACGTACTTCTTTAATTTTCTCGAATTCAAGCTCTCCAAATAAAATTGATTCCTCTTCATTCGCCTCTACTACAACTTCACCCCAAGGGTCCACAATTAAAGAATGACCCGCAAATACATTATTTGGATCCTTTCCTGCTCTATTACATGCAACAACATAACACTGATTTTCAACTGCTCTTGCTTGCAATAGCAAACGCCAATGTGCTAAACGAACTAATGGCCATTCAGCTACAACAAATAATACTTTTGCCCCTTTAGCAGTATGGACACGCATCCACTCTGGAAAACGAATATCATAACAAATTGTTCCAGCGCATTCAACATCATCCAGCTTAAATTCGCCCGTACCATTACCGGCTATTAAATATTTATGTTCATCCATAAGCTGAAATAAATGTACTTTACTATATTCGTTGACTAGCTGTCCTTCATTATTTACAACATACATCGTATTTGTAACGCCTTGCTCTGTTTGCTTTGCTATAGAACCACCAACAATATGTACATCATATTGCTTCGCCCATTCTATTAACTTTTCTTTCGTTTCCACTCCATCCCTATCTGCAATTTCAGAAAGTCTCGTTAAATCATATCCTGTTGTCCATAGTTCTGGTAAGACGATAACATCTGGCCTTTCCTTCATAGCTTCGCTTATTTTATTTTTAGCATTCTCAATATTTTTTTCTACATCTCCAAAAACAATATCCATTTGAATACATGCGACTTTCATTTTTTCAGCCCCATTCTTATTTTTTTCTTTACAAAATACTGGAAAGATTATATTATTTGTCACTAGAATTGTAACAACTTTCAAAAGAGGTGGAAAGTATGAAATTATTTCAACCTTCTGAGATAGTAACATCATTGCCAACACAATTTTTCGCTTCACTTGTTGCAAAAGTTAACAAAGTCGTTGCAGCTGGTCATGATGTTATTAATCTAGGTCAAGGTAATCCAGATCAACCAACACCGCAGCATATCGTAAAAGCTTTACAAGACGCTGCCGAAAAGACCATTCATCATAAATATCCGCCATTTCGCGGACATGAAAGTTTAAAAGAAGCCGTGGCAACATTCTATCAACGTGAATATGATGTAGTAGTAAATCCGAAAACTGAAGTTACTATATTGTTTGGTGGAAAGGCTGGATTAGTAGAATTACCAGTTTGTTTTACAAACCCTGGTGATACGATTCTCGTTCCAGATCCAGGCTATCCAGATTATTTATCAGGAGTTGCTTTAGCCAAAGCACAATTTGAAACAATGCCGCTTATTGCAGAAAATAACTTTTTACCAGATTATACAAAAATTAATAACTCTATTGCCGAGCGTGCAAAATTAATGTTTTTAAACTATCCAAATAATCCTACAGGTGCTACTGCATCAAAAGATTTTTTTGATACAACCATTCATTTTGCTAATAAACATAATATATTAGTTGTTCACGATTTCGCTTACGGTGCTATCGGATTTGATGGTCAAAAACCTGTTAGTTTCTTGCAAGCAGATGGTGCGAAAGATATAGGAATTGAAATTTACACGTTATCAAAAACTTTCAACATGGCTGGCTGGCGTATTGCTTTTGCAGTTGGAAATGAAAGTGTCATCGAAACCATTAACCTATTGCAAGATCATATGTATGTTAGTATTTTTGGTGCAATTCAAGATGCTGCTCGCGAAGCACTATTAAGTTCACAGTCTTGTGTAGTAGATCTTGTAAATAGTTACGAATCTCGGAGAAACGCTCTTATTTCAGCTTGTCACTCAATTGGTTGGAATGTAGACATTCCAACCGGATCATTCTTTGCATGGCTTCCTGTACCAGAAGGTTATACATCCGAGCAATTTTCTGATATTTTACTAGAAAAAGCACACGTTGCAGTTGCTCCTGGTGTTGGATTTGGTGAACATGGCGAAGGGTATGTCCGTGTTGGTCTCTTGCATACAGAAGATAGATTACGAGAAGCCATTAATCGAATTGATAAATTAAATTTTTTCAAAAAGTAATTGACAACATGAAAAATATCTGACAAAATTCAGTTATCTTAAAAATTTAAACATTTCTAAATACTTCTTATCAAGAGCAGGTGGAGGGACGAGCCCGACGAAACCCGGCAACCGATCTACAATCGTAGACACGGTGCTAATTCTCGCAGCATTATGCTGACAGATAAGGAGCTGGTTGTAAAAAAACCTCTCCTTAGCTGAGAGGTTTTTTTATTTAACTAGGAGGTTATAACAATGAGCGGAATTATAGCGACGTATTTAATCCATGATGATTCACATAACTTAGAAAAAAAGGCTGAGCAAATTGCACTTGGTTTAACAATTGGCTCTTGGACTCATTTGCCACAATTATTGCAAGAACAATTAAAGCAACATAAAGGCAACGTCATTCATATTGAGGAATTAGCTGAACATGAACATACGAATTCGTATTTACGTAAAAAAGTAAAACGCGGAATTATTAAAATCGAATATCCGTTATTAAACTTCAGTCCAGATTTACCAGCAATTTTAACGACTACATTTGGAAAGCTATCCCTTGATGGCGAAGTAAAATTAATTGACTTAACTTTTTCAGAAGAATTGAAAGAACATTTTCCTGGTCCAAAATTCGGGATAGATGGGATTCGAAACCTTTTACAAGTGCATGATCGTCCCCTTTTAATGAGTATTTTTAAAGGAATGATTGGACGAAATATTGGGTATTTAAAAACGCAATTACGTGATCAAGCAAGTGGTGGTGTAGATATAGTAAAAGATGATGAAATATTATTTGAAAATGCATTAACACCACTTATGAAACGCATTGTATCTGGAAAAGAAGTTTTACAATCCGTATATGAAACATACGGACATAAAACGTTATATGCCGTAAATTTAACAGGACGAACTTTTGATTTAAAAGAAAATGCGAAACGTGCAGTGCAAGCTGGAGCTGATATTCTATTATTTAACGTATTTGCTTACGGACTAGATGTACTGCAATCACTTGCAGAAGATGATGAAATCCCAGTTCCTATTATGGCACACCCTGCTGTAAGTGGTGCTTATTCAGCATCTAAGTTATATGGAATTTCATCTCCATTATTACTCGGAAAGCTACTACGCTATGCTGGGGCTGACTTTTCATTATTCCCATCTCCATACGGAAGTGTTGCGCTAGAAAAAGAGGAAGCTCTTGCTATCTCAAAATATTTAACTGAAGACGATGCATTTTTCAAGAAGAGCTTTTCTGTTCCATCTGCTGGTATTCACCCTGGTTTCGTTCCCTTTATTGTACGAGATTTCGGTAAAGATGTTGTTATTAATGCTGGCGGCGGGATACATGGACATCCAAATGGAGCGCAAGGCGGTGGTAAAGCTTTCCGTACTGCAATTACAGCTACTTTGCAAGGTAAATTACTCCATGAAGTAGATGAAATTAATTTACATAGCGCACTACAAATATGGGGAAACCCCTCTCATGAGGTGAAGTTATGAGTATTCAATTGTTTTGTGATTTCGATGGTACGATTACAAATAATGATAACATTATGTCCATTATGGAAAAATTCGCTCCACCAGAAGCAGAAGAAGTAAAAAATAGAATTTTATCACAAGAGCTATCTATTCAAGAGGGTGTTTCTCAATTATTTCAATTAATACCTACTCATCTGCACGATGAAATTATTCAATTTTTAATAGAAACTGCTGAAATTCGTAATGGTTTTCATGAATTTATACAATTTGTAAATGAAAATAACATTTCTTTTTACGTTATATCAGGTGGAATGGATTTCTTCGTCTATCCACTCTTACAAGTACTCATTCCAAAAGAGCAAATTTACTGTAATGAAACAGATTTTTCAAATGAATACATTACGGTGAATTGGCCTCATCCTTGTGATCATCATTGTCAAAATCATTGCGGATTATGTAAATCATCACTCATCCGTAAATTGAGTGATACGAATGACTTCCATATTGTGATTGGAGATTCAATTACTGATTTACAAGCTGCGAAACAAGCAGATAAAGTATTTGCTCGTGACTTCCTTATTACAAAGTGTGAAGAGAATTATATTGCTTATACACCGTTTGAAACATTCCATGATATTCAAAATGAATTAAAACATTTGTTGGAGGTGAAATCATGAAACAACTTTTTCGTCAATGGTATGACTTAAGCGAGATAAAAAAAGAATTAACAACTCGAAATTGGTTCCCAGCAACAAGTGGTAATATTTCTATAAAAGTTAGTCATGAGCCACTTACTTTTCTCATTACAGCAAGCGGTAAAGATAAAACAAAAACCACTCCAGATGATTTTCTATTAGTAGATCATGTAGGAGTTCCCGTTTTAGAGACTGAATTACGCCCTTCAGCAGAAACAATATTGCATACACATATTTATAACAATACGAATGCCGGATGCGTACTTCATGTTCATACAACTGATAATAATGTCATCACAAATTTATATAGTGATGCAGTTACCCTTCAAAATCAAGAAATTATTAAAGCTCTCGATATTTGGGAAGAAGGGGCAACAATTCACATTCCTATTATCGAAAACCATGCCCATATCCCAACGCTTGGAGAAAACTTCCGAAAGCATATACAAGGTGATTCGGGAGCGGTATTAATCCGTAACCACGGTATTACCGTATGGGGCCGAGATAGCTTTGATGCAAAGAAGAGATTAGAAGCTTATGAGTTTTTATTCCAATTTCATATAAAACTATTATCAATTCAAGGAGGCGTTTCTAATGGCGCAAATTCATATTCATGAAGTAAATACTCGTATTGAAAATGAAGTGGAAGTATCTAAATTTCTACAAGAGGAAGGCGTTTTATATGAGAAATGGAATATTTCTAAACTTCCTACTCATTTAAATGAAAATTATTCTTTAACAGATGAAAACAAAGCTGAAATATTAGCTGTTTTTTCAAAAGAAATCGCTGATGTTTCAGCACGTCGAGGTTATAAAGCACATGATGTAATTTCACTTTCAAATAGCACACCTAACCTTGACGAATTATTAATTAATTTCCAAAAAGAACATCATCATACAGACGACGAAGTCCGCTTTATCGTCAGTGGTCATGGCATTTTCGCTATTGAAGGCAAAGATGGGAAATTCTTTGATGTTGAACTTGAGCCAGGCGATCTAATATCTGTTCCAGAAAATGCAAGACATTATTTTACCTTGCAAGATGATCGTCAAGTTGTAGCTATTCGTATTTTTGTGACAACTGAAGGCTGGGTTCCAATCTATTAAGGTAGTTAGTTGAATAAAAGGACTTGGATCCCCTTTTCCAAACTTTTATTCACTCTACATATATACATCCTCCTATGGAACAGGCTTATTTCACTTTTGAAATAGGCCTGATTTTTTATTTACTCAAAAGTACCATTTCATCACAAATTTAACGCCTTGATTTTTCAAGTGTATTTATTGAACATTTATTGAACATTTATTGAAATTTTTCTGAAAATTCTGTTTTAAATGTGATATACTACAATTAACTAAGAAGGAAAATAATATCGCAAACAGAGGGGGATAATCATGAGCTTACTTATCGCACTTATACTTGGAGTTACATGTGGAGCATTTCCTGTTATTTTAGGAGCTATTATGGAAGAGTTAGAAATTGGTGTTTTAGGATTTGTCGCATCTTGTGTAAGCGCTTTATTTTTTGGTTTATTCGGCGCTATTCCTGTTTCAATTCTGTGTGCTTTTTATATAATACGCCATGCTCGTACAAAACAATTTGGTCCTAATCACATCGCACAAATTATCCCATTCCCGGTTGAACGATGTCGCCGCGCTTCTAACTTATAATGACTAAATAAATAAAAGTCCTCAAATGAGGACTTTTATTTATTTTCTTCTAGAAATTGAAACAATTCTTGTAGATGTAGGGCATCTTCACCATAGCTAACAGATACATGAAATATACCGTCAATCTCAGCTTGCATATAAAGATCCACTCCATCACGATCATATTTCAATGCCAAATAAAACTCCATTTCTTCTAACATCTTTTTAGAGGTTCGAATTACATAATGCCCCGTCTCATCTCTTCCATATTCAAAGTCTGGTTCAAAATCATATTTTTGTTTAAAAGCTTCTTTTTGTTTTTCATTAATTTGCATACAAGTAGCTCGCTGTACAGTATCAATCATCTCATCAAACTTTTGAAGGTCCACCTCGTTTACCCCCTTATATATTTTTTATATAATACTTGTGTTCCACTATTTTCTTCGCCATCCTTAATTAACTCTTCATACAATTCTTTCGCCAAACTTAAGCCTGGGACTGGTAATTGTAATTTTTCTGCTTCCTCTAAAGCAATTTTCATATCTTTCATAAAATGCTTTACATAAAATCCTGGCTCAAAGTCTCCTTTTAACATTCGAGGAGCTAAATTACTTAATGACCAACTACCTGCTGCCCCTGTTGAAATACTCTCTAACACTTTATCTGGATTCAATCCAGCCTTCTTCGCGTAAGCAACAGCCTCACATACTCCAATCATATTGGAAGCAATCGCAATTTGATTGCACATTTTTGTATGTTGTCCACTCCCAGCTGGTCCTTGTAATTGAATGTTTGTTCCTAACTTTTCAAGTAAAGGTAAGCATCTATCATATATTTCTTTCTCTCCACCTACCATAATTGCGAGTTTTGCTTCTTTCGCACCAACATCTCCTCCTGAGACAGGTGCATCTAACGTATATATATTTTTGCTTTTTGCAACTTCATTAATATGTTTTGCTAAAGTAGGTGTAGATGTCGTAAAGTCAATTGCTATCGTACCTTCTTTTGCATGTTCTATAATTCCTTCTATACCAAAATACACTTCTTCTACATCATGTGGATATCCAACCATTGTCATTACAATATCAACTTGCTTCACTAACTCTTTTGGCGTATCACACCATTGTGCACCATCTTGCACTAAAGAATCTGTTTTTGCTTTCGTTCTATTATATACATATACTTTATGACCATCTTGCATTAAGTGATAAACCATACTTTTTCCCATTACGCCAATACCAATGAAACCTATTGATAAAGTTTTATGTTCCATTTTCTCATCCCCTTTGTTCTAATAAATCATTTACCATCTTTCGGAACTCTTTATTAAAGTCATCATCCATACTATTTTTTACATTTGAAAATAACATAACAAAAATTCCTTTTTCTTTATTAAAATTATTGAAAGTGTTCCAACCAGATAATACACCATGATTATGAAAATAATCTGGATATATATAAAAACTAAATGCATATTTCCGTTCTGCTGAAGGCGAAAACATTGCTTGTATACTTTGTTCAGAAAGAAGTTTTCCATTTATAATTGCTTCGTCTAACTTCTTCATATCTCCAACTGTCGTATACATCTCACCACAACCATATAGCCAATCCATGCCTAACTTCTGCGCTGGTACAAGCTCTTGATTTTTTTTCACATAACCCTTTGTAAAATTTTTATCTCCAGGTACCATATTTCCCATACCGGATTCATGCATATCTGCTTTTACAAATATGTTTTCTTTTATGTAATCTCCTAAAGGTTTTTTCGAGATATGTTCTATTATATAAGCAAGAACCATATAATTATAATCTGTATATCTCCAACCTGTTCCTGCAGGAAATTCTAAATTTTGACGTCCAATCCAATTAATTAACTGTAAACGGGAAGCAGCATTCACATTTCCTTTCGCATGTTCAGGTAAACCAGAGGTATGGGTTAATAAATGATATAGCGTAATATTTTTATTCTCCGGAAATGAAGGAATATATTTATTTACATTATCTTGAATATTCAATTTACCTTGTTCTTGCAACTGTAAAATAGATGTGGCAACAACTGTTTTCGTAATAGAACCAATACGATATTTTGTTTGAGGCGTATTTTCTATTTTATTTTGAACATCAGCATACCCATATCCTTTATTCAATATAACACGCTCTTTATCTGTTACCAAAACTGTTCCATTAAATTGCTTTCCGACTAAATATTGATCTAATTTTTGAGATATGCTAGCATAATCAATTTGTTGCTCTTCTTTTTCTTCTATATTCCCTTGTACTTCTGATTCAATAGTAGGATTCACTTTAGTTGTTAATACAGTGTTTTCCTTTATATTGGGGCTAACAAGAAAATAGTATACTCCGCCGCCAACTATAGCAGACAGTGAAGCCATCACCATTACTTTTTTTATCATATTGATCCTCCATAATTCCTTCGCTAAAAATTGTCCCCCTATTCTATTATCAAACAATAAAAAAAAATCGCAACAATTTGTTGCGAAAAATTACATTTTTTCTTTTCTATACACACATACTTGATTCTTCCCATTTTTTTTCGCTTCATATAATGCAATGTCCGCTCGTTGCATTAATTCTTCTCTTGTAGTTCCTTGTTCATATAACGCAACTCCAAAGCTAGCTGTTAGCTTCGAAATTCCAGTGAATTGCTTTGTTTCAATGAAGAATCGTAATGACTCCGCAACTTGAAATGCTTCCTTTTCTACTGTATTTGTCACTAATATAATGAATTCTTCTCCTCCCCATCTTGCAAATACATGTTGTTGCTCCACTTTAGATTTCATAAGCTCTGCAAGTTGTATTAATGCCAAATCACCAAAATCATGACCATATGTGTCATTAACCGTTTTAAAATTATCTATATCAAATAAAATGATAGCTATTTTCTCATCACTACGTATTACCTTTTCCCACTCTACCTCTAGTATTTGTTGAAACTTTAAACGATTATAAATCTCTGTCAATGAATCTACCATAGCAAGTCTTTCTTGCTCTTGATAGATTTCATCTAATTCTGTAATTTCCGTGCACTTTACAATAAATCTTGATAAATCTTCTGGCAATGGTGTCGCACGTAATAAAAAAGTTGATACTACCCCTTCATAATTTAGCATCTTAATTCTTCTACCACTTGATAAAGTATCGTCTAACCATGTTATATCATGCATCGTCGAATAGTATCCACTTTCTCTAATAAAATGTTCAGCAAATACTAAATGTTGCTCACGATAGGCAAACAGATTTTCATATCCAAAAAAAGCTAAAAAATTTGTATTACAATCAACAATCTCATCATCTTCTACTATAAATAATAGATCATTTTGAAAATCAAACATCGTTTGAAGCAATTCCTGCTGCAAACCGACTTGTCTTACTAAAGAAAGTTGATACAAACTCTTATTCACTTCCTCTAACACTGCTTGCGGAGTTACAGGAGCTATTACAATATTACGTATTCCTAATGCAAGTACATCTGTGAATTCTTTTGTTATTTGTTGATCCCAAATGACAATGAATGTACTGTGCGGAGTATACATATTCTTTATATATTTTATTTGAGAATAATCTGTTACATACGTAATGATAATGTGTGGTTTCGTTCTTTGAAATAATAGTTCGCCCTCTTCAAAACTATTTGCTATAAACATACATTTTGGATGGATATTTTCTACCGTTTGTTGATGCTTACATCCATTTTCTATATAAAGGACATTTAACTGCAGATCTTGTAACACATTTTGGAAAACCGTATTCTCTAATAAAAAATGTAGTATGTTCATCACTAGTCTTCACTCACTTCATATATCTTGTTCTACTGAATTCCTCACAAACTTTTTTAAAAGACTGTTCTCCAATAAACTTTAATTTGTGAGAGATACATATTAACAAGCTAATTGAGAATGTTATCTTCGCTTTTCACTCTATAAATTCCTTTTTTAGTGTATGATTGTAGGAATTGTATCGTTTGTATGAATGCCCTAGCTTATTTTTAAAACTTGACAATTAAAATAAAGATATTATATTCTTAAATTCGATAACTTACAAAATGTAAGTAGTGTATATTATTTTTTTGAAAATAATTCGATATACAATTTGGAGGATATACAATGACAAACGACAACTTTTTTAACGTTCTATATGAACGCACATCTACACGTGCATTCAACCCAAATAAAGAAATCTCATCTACAGAATTACATGAGATTTTAAAAGCCGCAGCACAAGCACCTTCCGCTTGGAACTTGCAACACTGGAAATTCCTCGTTTTTCAAGGTGAAGATGTACAAAAACGATTACACCCAATAGCTTATAACCAACAACAAATTCTTGATGCTTCTGCAGTAGTCGCTATTTTAGGTGATTTAGAAGCTTATAAAAATGTTGAGCCAGTATATGGTCCAATTGTAGAACAAGGATTTATGAAAGAAGAAGCAAAAGAACGCTTAGCTAAAAATATTGAATCTGCATATGCTCGTGAACAATTCCCAAGAGATGCTGCCTTTTCAAATGCATCTTTAGCAGCAATGCAACTTATGCTTGCAGCTAAAGCAACTGGTTGGGATACTTGTGCTATTGGTGGCTTCAATCCACAAGCACTGACAGACGAATTTAACGTTTCATCTCGTTACGTTCCAATTATGCTTATCACAATTGGTGAATCAACTTTAAAAGGCCACCCTGCACCTCGTATGAGCGTAGAGCAAGTGAGTGAGTGGGCAAAATAATAAAAAACGAAGGTAAATACATTGCCTTCGTTTTTTTATTTCCTGTCATACTTTTGTAATATTACTACAAATCATTCGACATTTATACTTATGGAAAAGTATATTCTATTCCCTTATCATAAATAAACTTGACGTTTTGTGTCGAATTTTGTTTAGGTGTTGAAATATACCCGTGTGTTTTTGTTACAATTGTGATACAATGATAACAAATAGATAACAAGAGAGGGATTTTCATTGAGTTCATACGGAAGCTTTATCGCACTTTTATGTTACATAGTAACTGTACTGCTTCTATATTTTATTGGTGATGCCGCAAACATCTCCATTTTACAATTCCCAAAAGAAGAAGCATTCCAATTAGAATCAGAAAAACATACTGCACGATCCATTGTACCACTACTCCTAGCTCTTCCTGTATATATCATCGTTTTATATAAAAGTAAAAAAGTGTAAAGGCTACCTATTTCATTTATTTCGGTGGTTTTTACATTTTTTTGTTATATTTACCCTATTTTAAACATCATTCCATACTAAACACCCAGCTAGTCATTTAAAATGAGAAAATCCCCTAGAAAAAATTCCACTCTCTGTCCAGTCACTCACTACCGAACTTACATAGATTATAAGTGTGAAGGGGGTGATGAGGATTATGTTTGGATCATTTGGATGCTGTGATAACTTTAGAGACTGTCATCATCATGAAAGAGAGTGCAGACATCATGAGAAAGAGAAAGAGAGAGAAGTAGTTAGACCACAACAACCAGCTGTATGTAACGTACTTGCTAGCATTTCAGTTGGAACAGAACTTTCTCTTTTAAGCATTAGAGGTAATGGCACTTTCAACAATGTAATTTTTGAAGGTTTCGCTAACGGTGTTGCTCTTTTCTCTGCTTTAGCTCGTAATAACAAAGACGACAAAGATAACAATAAAGACGATAAGAACAATCAAAATCGAAATACTTTTACTGGTATTTTACGTGTATGCCCAACTGATATCGTTGCTATCGCTATCTAATTCCGTTCCTTATCCTCTATAGTAAGAAAATAAGATTTATTTTTCTCATAGAAAAAACCTGAGACCGATTTCAAATCGACTCAGGTTTTTTTATTGGTTATATGCTTTTAACTAGTTCAACAACTTCTTCAGCAGTTGACATCATTAATGCTTTTTCTGCTAATGTTTCCATTTCTGCTTTTGACAACTTGCTTAGTTGTGTTCTTGCAGGAAGAATAGATGTTGCACTCATACTGAACTCATCTAAACCTAATCCTAATAATAATGGGATAGCAAGTGAATCGCCTGCCATCTCACCACACATACCAGCCCATTTGCCTTCTTTATGAGCAGCATCGATAACCATTTTTACAAGACGTAAAATAGATGGGTTATATGGTTGGTATAAGTATGATACTTGTTCGTTCATACGGTCTGCAGCCATTGTGTATTGGATTAAATCATTTGTTCCGATAGAGAAGAAGTCAACTTCTTTCGCGAATTGATCTGCTAATACAGCTGAAGCTGGGATTTCAACCATCATACCAACTTCAATAGAATCAGAAACAGTTGTACCCGCTTCTACAAGTTTCGCTTTCTCTTCTAATAAAATTGCTTTTGCTTGACGGAACTCATCAAGAGTTGCAATCATTGGGAACATAATTTTTAAGTTACCGTATACGCTAGCACGAAGTAATGCACGAAGTTGTGTACGGAACACATCTTGCTCATCAAGACATAAGCGAATTGCACGGTATCCTAAGAATGGGTTCATTTCTTTTGGTAAATGTAAGTATGGAAGCTCTTTATCTCCACCGATGTCAAGTGTACGAACAACGACTGGTTGACCTTCTTTTACACCTTCAAGAACTGCTTTATACGCTTCGAACTGCTCTTCTTCTGTTGGAAGATTGTCACGACCCATGTATAAGAATTCTGTACGGTATAAGCCAACGCCTTCTCCGCCATTATCGATAATACCTTGTACATCATTTGGTGTTCCGATATTTGCAACAAGCTCAACGTGATGTCCATCACTTGTTACAGTAGCTTGGTCTTTTAATTTTGCCCATTCAGTTTTTTGCTCTTCAAATTTCGCTTTCTTTTCTTCAAACGAACGAAGAGTTTCTTCTGATGGGTTTACAATTACTTCTCCATCTAAACCGTCAATGATAACGATATCGCCGTTTTGGATTTTCTCCATAACAACTTTCGTACCAACAACAGCTGGAATTTCCATAGAACGAGCCATAATTGCAGAGTGAGATGTACGTCCACCGATATCAGTAGTGAAACCTTTTGCATACTTACGGTTTAACTGAGCTGTATCAGATGGTGTTAAATCTTCAGCAATAATGATTACCTCTTCAGAAATTGTACCAGGATTTGAGAAGTTAATTCCTAGTAAATGTGCAAGAACGCGTTTTGTTACGTCACGAATGTCCGCAGCACGTTCTTTCATATATTCATTATCCATGTTTTCAAACATAGAAATAAACATTGATGCAACTTCATCCATTGCAAATTCAGCATTTACTTTTTCGCTATTTACTTTATCTTTTACTGGGTTTACTAGTTCTGGATCATTTAACACTAATAAATGTGCTTCAAAGATCGCAGCTTTGTCAGCACCTAGCTCAGCAAATGCGTGGTCCTTAATAGCTTCTAATTCAGTTTTTGCTTTCTCAAGCGCAGCGTCTAAGCGTGCAATTTCTGCAGCTTCGTTTGTAATTGATTTCTTTTCGATGTTAAATTCAGGATTTTCAAGTCTGAAAGCCTTTGCAATAGCAATCCCACTTGATGCAGCGATCCCTTGAATGTTAAGAGTCATTATTCTCCTAATCCTTCGTTTTTCATAGTTTCTTCGATAGCTGCTAGTGCTTGAGCTGCATCATCACCATTTGCAGTGATTTTAATTTCTGCGTTTTGTTGAATGCCTAAAGACATAACGCCCATGATTGATTTTAAGTTAACGTTCTTTCCGTTATACTCTAAGTTAATATCAGAACCGAATTTGCTTGCAGTGTTTACAAGTAGAGTTGCTGGACGAGCATGAATTCCTGAGTCGCTAGTTACTTTAAAGATTTTTTCCATGATTATTTATCTCCTTTAAATTACAGTTTTTTTTAGTTGTATAGACGTGAGTACTACATCATCTATTGTATATAATAGGCGATGTTCGGTCAACCACATCGCCTATTATAATTATAAACATTTTGCGTCAAATTCCTACTGAATGTCAATAATAGCGGTTTCGCCCTTCTTAACATTTCCATCTTTTTTCAATTCGACTTGTTGCCCTTGTTGTAAGTTTGTAAATACAATTGGTGTAATGATAGATGGTGCATTTTCTTTTACAAATGCAAGATCTACTTTTAATAATGGTTGGCCTTGCTTCACTTTATCACCTTGTGCTACAAGTGCCTCGAATCCTTCACCATTTAATTTTACAGTATCAATACCAAAGTGGATTAAAATTTCTTTTCCGCCTTCAGATTGAATACCAATCGCATGTTTTGTAGGGAATACATTGACAATTTCACCGTTAACTGGAGAAACTACTGTTCCTTCAGTTGGCTCAATTGCAAATCCGTCTCCCATCATTTTTCCTGAGAATACTTGGTCAGGCACTTCTGTAATTGGTAAGATTTTCCCTTCGATTGGTGATACAATTGTTTCATTTTCATCAACTTTTTGAGGAGTTTCTTCCACTTTTACAGGTTCTTCTTTTTCAACATGAGGTGTACGACCTGACATTATATCATGAATTTGTGATTTTAACGTGTCAGATTTCGGTCCGAAAATAGCTTGAATGTTATTTCCAACTTCAAGTACACCAGCTGCTCCAAGTTCTTTTAAGCGGTCTTTGTTTACATTCTTTTGTTCGTTAACTTGAACACGTAAACGAGTAATACAAGCATCTAAAGAAGCAATGTTTTCTTTACCACCAAGTGCTACTAATACTTCACGAGGAAGTTCGCCTGCTTCTGTTTTTCCTGCACCGTCATTCGCATTTGCCTCTTCACGACCAGGTGTTTTTAGATTCCATTTACGGATTGCAAAGCGGAATCCGAAGTAGTAAATAACTGCTAGTACAAGACCAACAATAATTACCCACCACCATGCTGTACGGCCTGGTAATACACCGAATAATAGGAAGTCAATTAAACCACCAGAGAATGTCATACCAATTTTAACACCTAAAATTTGCATTGTCATAAATGATAGACCAGCAAATACAGCGTGAATTCCGAATAATACTGGCGCTACGAATAAGAATGAAAATTCAAGTGGCTCTGTAATACCTGTTAAGAAAGATGTTAATGCTGCAGAACCTAAAATACCTGCTGCTAATTTTTTATTTTCTGGACGTGCTTCATGGTACATTGCTAAAGCTGCTGCTGGAAGACCGAACATCATGAACGGATACTTACCAGTTGTAAATGTACCTGCTGTTAATTCTACACCGTCTTTTAACTGTGCCATAAAGATTTTTTGGTCACCACGGATTAATTCGCCAGCTGCATTTGTATACTGACCGAATTCGAACCAGAACGGTGAATAGAAAATGTGATGTAGTCCAAATGGAATTAATGAACGTTCAATTAAACCGAATATAAATGCTGCGATTGTTCTATTTGCATCAATCATTTGATGTGAGAACGTGTTTAAGCCACCTTGAATGTATGGCCAAACGAAGCACATGATAATACCTACTATTAAAGAGAATGTTGCAGTTGCGATCGGTACGAAACGCTTACCTGCAAAGAAACCTAAGTATGATGGTAATTCAATGTTGAAGTATTTATTATAGCAATATGCCGCTACTATACCTACGATAATACCACCAAATACCCCTGTTTGTAGCGTTGGAATACCTAATACGTTTGCATACGCTGGATCTGTAAATCCAATTTTTACTGGGTCTGCTCCAGAACTTGTCACTTTCACTAGCTTATCTACTTCTAAGAACACACTCATCGTTTTGTTCATAATTAAGTAGCCGACGAATGCTGCTAAACCAGCTACTCCGTCTCCACCAGCTAAACCAATTGCTACCCCAACTGCGAATAATAATGCAAGGTTAGCGAAAATAATATCACCAGATTGTTCCATAATTTTTGCAACCATTACGAACCAATCTGCTTTTAAAGCAGGAATAACATTTGTTAACTGTGGATTTTGAAATGCATTACCAAATCCAAGTAAAATACCTGCCGCCGGTAAAATCGCTACTGGAAGCATTAACGCTTTTCCGACTTTTTGAAGAACACCAAAGATCTTCTTAAACATGGAAACCCTTCCTCTCTTATCTATATTGATACCTTCCGACAAACGCCAAAAAGACATGAGGAAAAAAAGATAGAACGATAGCTATACAAAGGGTAGTATATCCCTTTCTCTAGCTTACATTCCTTACTTTTCTCCACTCATGCCTGATCGAATCAGTAACACGTGTCAAAAATAGGTTTACGTATAAGTTCACTATAATTAAGGCAAACGTTTTCGTTACTCACCTTAATGTGTTTGTCGAAATTTGTATAACTTTGCAATAGTTATTATACATAACTATTGTAAGCGATTCAATCATTTTTTTTAACGTTTTCATTTTAGACAAAAATATATGACTTATTACACATGCTCTGCCTTGACTAAGCGTTGCAAGTGCATCGTTAAATAAATACTTTCAGCTTCATATACAGGTAGTTGCAACTCTTTTTGCATGACTTTAACTAACTTCCAAGCTACGTTATAGCAAACTGGATACTCCGCCTTTAATAAATCAGCAAAACTTTGCGATTCTTCTACTTTTTCTCCTTTTTTCACCCTCTCAATAGCATATTGAAGATGACGAATAAGGCGTAAATAATGAATGCTCTCTTGATCTAATGTAATTTCTAAGTTTGTCTCAATTAAAGATACAAGTTGTGCAATCAGACGAGAGTTTTGATTAACTGAAGATAAATCAGAATTTGTAAGCGAACTGTAAATGTGAAGTGCAATAAAACCAATTTCTCCTTCTGGCAATGTAATTTGCAAACGAGAATTTAAAAGTTCTACAACACCTTCCGCAATTTCATATTCCTCTGGATAGAGCATTTTTGTTTCAACTAAAAAAGGATTATCAATTGTAAGTCCTTGTTTTAACCTTTTAATTGCAAATGAAATATGATCTGTTAACGCAATATGAATATGTTCATTTAGTGGAGATTTCGCTTTTTCTTGAATGTACAGCATAATATCGTTCATCAATTCAATTAATTTTTCACTAACATGCGGCACTAATAATTTATATTGTTCACGATCACGTTCATTTTTTAAGACAAACATTTTTTCGATTTGTTCTTGCTCCAATACATCTTTCGCTTTTTTCCCAAATCCAATTCCTTTACCAATCACTACTACTTCCTCGTGTTCAGGATGGCTAGCAATGATGACATTATTATTTAAAACTTTTTTAATTTCTAGATAATTATTCATATAACACCACCCTCGTACTTAAATAGCCTACTTTTATGTTACAGAATATTCTTCTTTGTCGTCAATGTAAAACATCTGCCATTTAATAAAAATTCATTTTTTAGACATGTTTATATATGATGCGTATAATGTAAGAGCAACTGTACATAGAAAGGAGATAACAGCATGATTAAAATGTTTGTAAGTGATATCGATGGTACAATGATGCAACACGGAGGTCTTATTGATGAACAAGATGTTGCGGCACTACGCAGCCTCGCCGAGCAAAATGTTATTCTTTGCTTCGCTTCCGGAAGACTTGATAATGAAATTGCAGACTTAATGAAAGCTGTAAATACAAATTTTCATCGTATTAGTGTAAATGGTGTTTTTGTATATACACATGAAAATAAACAACTATTATCTGCAACTTTTGATTCCAGCATACTTCCCGATTTGTTAGCTATGACGAATGAAAATCCTTATTTCCGTTATGTAAGTGATGAGCATAATTATTACATTGAAGAGAAAACACCTTTTATTCAAGAACTTGAACAACAAGTAACAATGACTTCTGTTGAAGAACCAAACTTACTACAGAAGATTGATGATACAATTTTCCCAAATAAAATTTCTGTCGGTGGAACAAAGGAGAGCTTACAACTCCTTCAAAAAAAAATTGATGAAAAATTCCACGGGAAAGTTAGTACTTTCATCTCAGCAGAACAATGTTTAGATGTAATGCCACCGAATGTTAGTAAAGGCTCTGCCATTTCTGTTTTATTAAATGAGTTTCAAATAAAACCTGAGGAAATTGCTTGTATAGGGGATTCTTACAATGATATTCCTATGTTTTCTTTAACTCCTCACAGTTTTGCTATGTCGCAAGCAGATGATGCAGTAAAAAAACACGCTCACTATGTAGTAAATCACGTCAAAGATGCTGTTAACCACGTAATTGCTCATAATAAAAATACGACTCATTCCTTATAAGGATGAGTCGTATTTTTATTTCTTTACATGTTATCCATTTTCATTTCGACTGTACTTCACAAACTGAAATATACTATTTGTTACGTGCGATATTCGTAATAAATTTATAACGATCTCCACGATAAATACATTTCACGTACTCTAGCGGTATCTCACCTTCTGAATATGACCATTGACGCATTACAAGTACAGGCGCCTTTTTAGGAATATGCAGATGTTCAGCTTCATTTTCCGTCGCAACAGAAGCTTCAATTGACTGAGTAGCGCTAACAAGTTTAAAGCCCAGTTTTTTCTCTAAATGTTCATATAAAGATTGTTGCAATATCTCTTCGTTAATGTCTTTTACAAGAGCTGGCGACAAATATGTCGTCTCAAAAGCAATCGGTTCATCATCAGCTAAGCGAATACGCCTCACTTCATAAACCGATTCCCCCTCCTGTATTCTCAACCGGTCTGCTATTTTAGCAGTAGCTGGAACTAGGCGGAAACTAAGTAATTGACTACTTGGGTTCATTCCACGAGAAATCATATCTTCTGTGAATCCCGTCATTCCTTGCAATTTTTGTTCCACTTTCGGAAGTTGGACAAATGTTCCAATTCCACGCTTCCGATATAAATAGCCTTGTTCCACTAAATTATTAATCGCCTGTCTGATTGTCATACGACTCACTTCGAACTTATCACAAAGTTCATTCTCAGATGGGATTTTATCTCCCGGCTTCCATTCGCCGTCCTCAATTAGCTGTTTCACCCACTCTTGAATCTGATAATAGATCGGAAATGGTGAATACTTGTCGATGTTCATCAGCAATCGCCTCACTGCATAAAGATAGAGCTTCTTGATCTGCGATTACGGTTACATTCGGATGACGTTGTAAAACTGTAGCCGGACACTCTTCACTATATTCACCTTGCAATAATTCTTTAACAGCTTCTGCCTTTTTAGAACCCATAGCAACAAGTAGAACTTGTTTCGCTTTCATAATGCTTCCAATTCCCATTGTAATCGCATGAGTTGGCACATCTTCTTCTTTTTCGAAGAAGCGAAGGTTTGCTTGGCGTGTAGATTCTGTTAATTCAACAATGTTCGTTGGAGAATTAAACGGTGTTCCTGGCTCATTAAATCCGATGTGACCGTTTTCACCGATTCCAAGAATCTGTAGGTCAACTGGGTTAGCAGTTAGAATGCCCTCGTAACGTTTGCACTCTTCCTCTAAATCACTTGCCATCCCGTTTGGTACATAAGTTTGTTTAAATGGAAGATGATCAAACAACTGTTCTTGCATGAAATAGTGATAGCTGTTTTTATCTTCATGTGGTAAATTTACGTACTCATCTAAGTTTACAGTGGTTACACGGCTTGTATCAAGTTTATTTTTTCGCATTTCTGCATAAATACCTAATGGAGAGCTTCCTGTAGCCATTCCTAATGTTGGATTTTCTTTTGTTTTTACAACTTCTTCAATTAATTTATAACCTGCTTCGGCTAGTTCTTCTGGAGTTTTTACAACAAGAATATTCATTTAATTACTTCCCTTCCTTCATATGAATTCCTAAACGAACCGTATCATATACATGTAAATCTTCATTCATCACAACAAAGTCTGCATCTTTTCCTACTGCTAATGCACCTTTATTATTTAATCCAAACTCTTCTGCTTGGTTAACTGATGTCATCAGTACTGCATCTTCGATTGAACAACCCGTAAATTCAATTACATTTCGGAAAGCTTGATCCATTTTTAGAATACTACCAGCTAACGTTCCATCTTCTAATCGAGCACTACCATCTTTTACATGTACTGGCTGTCCGCCAAGCTCATATAATCCATCTTCAAGACCTTTTGCGCGCATTGCGTCAGTAATAACACTTACTTTTTTCGGTCCTTTTAACTTATATGCTAATTTCACCATATCAGGGTGAATATGAATACCATCTGTAATTACTTCAACCATTACATCTGGATTTAATAACACATGACCAACAACTCCTGGTTCACGGTGATGTAATCCACGCATTTGATTGTATAAATGTGTCGCATGTGTAATCTTTCTATTTTTTAGTTGCGCATCAATTGCATCTGTATGCCCCATTGTGCCCACTACACCAGTTTCAGCAAGATATTGTTCAAACTCTAATGCTCCCTCTTCTTCTGGTGCATATGTTACTAATTTAATTAAATTCCCACTTGCTTCTTGCCATTGTTTAAATTGCTCAATATTTGCAGGAACGATATGTTCAAGTGGTTGTGCACCTGCACGTTTCTTTGAAACATAAGGTCCTTCTAAGTGAATATATTCGAAATGCGCTCCTTTTTCTTTTGCTTCTTTCGCAGCAGTTAGCGCTGCTTCAATTGCCTCTGGAGCTTGTGTCATTGTTGTCGGGAAGTAAGTTGTAACCCCTTCTTTTAACATTTCTTTACCTAGAGTTACTAACCCATCGCTATTTGCATCCATCGCATCAATATCGTATCCACCATGAATATGAACATCGATCATACCTGGAATTACAATCTTCCCTGTAGCATCAAAAACAGTTTCATTTTCTTGTGGTACATATTGAGCCATCAAACCAATTTCTTTAATGGTTTCTGCGTAACGGATAAATCCGTTTTCCACTATTTCTTGACCTGTGTAAATTTTGGCATTGATGACAATTTGCGTTTTCATTTTCATCGATCCTTTCCCATGAAATACCTACTTGTTATTATTACCTTATTCGCCTAGTTCCATCTTAATATATGCACGAGTAGTTGTCTATACATTCTAATGAAATTTCCTTTTTATTCAACAAAAAAGGAAATTTCTTACGTCCCTTATAATTATAATATATATTATTCATTTTTCCAAAAAGGGACAGTATCCACCCCTAATATAGAAATCACTTCAACAATGGCATTAACCCGCTAGACTCTAACATAACATGTTCACCATCTGTTTCTATTTCTACTGTACGTTTATTCGTTCTATATACCATTATACCGTGCCTTTTTAAGCGTTTTACTACACTTTGATGAGGATGTCCATACGGATTACTACTCCCGTAAGACAGAATAGCAAACTGCGGTTCCACTTTTTTTATAAACGTTTCACTGGTTGAAGTATACGAGCCGTGATGCCCCACTTTTAAAACATCTGCATGTACATCAAATTGTTTTAATATTTCATGTTCTGTCCGTACATCCGCGTCACCCATTAATAAAAAATCCGCTTTTCCATATCGCACCTTTAAAACAATTGAGGATTCATTATTTTCATCTTTTGATTTCCCATTGTTTAATACTTGTATAGAAACATGTGGATCCAGCGGTATATATTGCCCTTCCTTTACTGAAACGAAAGGTATCCCTCTTTTTTTAATATTATTCCGATATGTATGATAAGTAAGAGAACTATATGTTTTTCCGCTATCTAATATAAGCGATACCGGCATTTGCTCTACAATTGGAATTAGCCCCCCTATATGATCCATATCAGGATGGGTACTGACAATTACATCTAAATGATTAATCCCTTTCTCAATTAATTTCTGAATAATAACCTCTCCTGCTTCATAAGGTCCTCCATCAATTAACATTGTTTGTCCGTTTGGCATTATGATAAGTGTTGCATCACCTTGCCCCACTTTTAAAAAGCTCACTTTCATTTTACTAAGATGTTGCCGATGCATATGTAAAGGAGACGTAGTATGAATAGACATCATATACCTTTTAGCTGATGCGCTATTTAAAGAAAAACATAATAAAACAGAAACTAATAATAGAATAATCCGCATACCTCTCATAACTCGTCTCCTTTTTTCATTTAGTATGGCACTGTAAATAATTGATATACAAAAAAGCTTAGCAAAATGCTAAGCTTTTATTTCGATATCTCTTGTAAGGAACCGAAGAATAAATCCGCTTCATTCATTTGTTCATTCTCTTCAGAAAGCGGCGGTAAATCATCTAATGTTTTCAATCCAAATGTGTCCAAAAATTCTTTTGTTGTTCCGTATAAAATAGGACGCCCTGGACCTTCTGCTCTTCCCATTTCTTTTATAAGTAAATGTGAAACCAACGTTTGTAACGCCTTATCGGTTTTAACTCCTCTAATCTCTTCCATTTCAGTCCTTGTGATTGGTTGACGATATGCAACAATCGCTAACGTTTCAAGGGCAGCTTGTGAGAGTGAAGCAGCTGTTGGTGTATCTATTAATTTTTGATAATATGAAGCATGTTCTTTCTTTGTAGCAAAACGATATACTTTTGCATACTGTACAATTTGCAAACCACGGTTTGCACCTTCACATTCTTGTTGCATTTCTTCTAAAATATTAATTACTTCATTCATTTCAATTTCAAGAACTTTCGCTATTTGTTCTGGATAAATCCCTTCATCACCAGAAACAAATAAAAGGCCTTCAATAATTGACTTTTGTTCTTTCCTATCCATTTCACGAGCTCCTTCCTTCTATTTTCCCATAAAAATACACATCAAAAAACCGAATCACAATCAATGCGTTCGGTTCAATATTTCTTCTCTTGTTCCAAACGATACATTAAAACATAGCATGAGATAAAGTGTTTCTATCCCAATTTCATATACTTGCTCTATGCAGATTTATTAGAGCTTGATACGAAAATTTCATCAAAATTATGTTCTTGCTCAATTATGATTTGTTGATTTTTCATAAGTTCCAGAACTGCTAAAAATGTTACAACCATTATTTCACGTTCATCATCAACAAACAAATCATGAAAACTTTGGCGACCACCCTTTATTTTTAACTGCTTTAAAATATCAGTCATTCGCTGTTCAATTGGTATTTCTTGACGAGTAATACGTGTTGTTACAGGTTTTTTTGCCTTTTTACGGCGCATTAATTTTTGAAATGCCGCTAGCATATCATATAACGTAACATCAAGAGGCAAGCTTGTCTCTTCTTCTTGTTGCAACGATGTAAAGTCAATTGGTGGACGTGTATATAGCTGTGCTCTTTCTTGTTCTCTTTCTTTTAACTCAGTAGCAACTTGCTTATATTTCTTATATTCAATTAACCTCTCCATCAATTCTTGACGAGGATCATCTATAAAATCATCACCGTTATCAAGTACATCTTCTTCATGTTTCGGCAACAACATTTTACTTTTAATTTGTAATAACGTTGCGGCCATTACTAAATACTCACTTGCAACATCTAATTGCAGTTCTTTCATCGTATGCACATAAGATAAATATTGCTCTGTAATATCTGCTACAGGAATATTATATATATCAATTTCATAACGATGTATTAAATGTAACAATAGATCTAAAGGCCCTTCAAAAGCCTCTACTTTAAAATTATATTGCACAAAGCATCCCACCACATTTTTTCTATAACAACATAAGTATAGAGCATACTCATGTTCTATCCAACCTTTTTAAGAAATTTAATTAAAAATAGACCGATGCCTATGTCATCATGCCCACCACTTCATATGATAACAGTGTAGTAAGAACAATGTAGGAGGTCAAAAAACTATGGGTCACGTTGATTGTGGTTTTAGCGGTGGGTTCGCATTACTTGTTGTACTGTTTATTTTGCTAATTATTGTAGGAGCAGCTTGCTTCTGCTAATATGAACAATAACGGCTAGGGGGAAATCTCCTAGTCGTTTATTGTTCATATTTCTATGATACACTTATATGTATAACCGTTAGATAGGGGCGAGAAAACATGTATCCTACCGAATACATACAATTTTTAATTCATTTCCAAGGAGATTACGACTATTTTGAATGCCACGAAATACTAGAAGAGTACTGGAAGACAAAACCAAGAGGAAATCGTGATCATTACTTAGTTGGTCTCATTCAAATTGCAGTTTCTTTATACCACCAAAGACGTGCTAACTGGAATGGTTCCACAAAAATGATGAAAAGCGCAATCACAATTTTAGAAAAAAGCGGTGTGTCTTTACAACGTTTAGGAATTAATCAAGTACAACTTCTTTCCTTGCTCAATGAAAGATTGCAATCTATCCATAAAAAAGAACGTTTTGTACCTTTATTTTTACCCTTATCAGATCCATTGTTAGAGAAGCAGTGCATAGAGTTATGCAAAAAACAAAACCTCTCTTGGAAAGACTTGAATGCTATTCCAAGTGAATATATTATACACAAGCACACTTTGCGTGATCGCACAGAGGTCATTACTGAACGAAACGAACAATTACAAAAAAGAAAGCAGAGATAATAAACTACTTATCCCTGCTTTCACGAATGTATATTTTGTTCTAGCCCTTTACATTTTTCACAAAAACTTGCTGTTTGCTCATTTCCGCAAATTGTAAACTCAAGAAATTTACTCTTTAACTCTTGAACCATCTTCGTTCCAATCCCCACATGACGGTGAGACGGATTTACACTTAAATGCTGAATTTCTAATACTTGATTCTCTTTTTTTATAATCCCCATTATTCCAACAAAATCTTCATTTTCTTTCCACAAGTACAATTGCCAATCATCTTTTGCTTCATATTCTTTCATTGTCAATTGTAATGTTTTCAAATCTTTTTCAGTTGGCATAAACGAAAGAAGCCCCATTGCGATTTTTTCATAACTTTTTTTAAAACGAATTAACATAACCCTTATCCCTTCTCACAAAAGTTACAAACTAGTAATCCCCTCAATCACTCTTTTCATATCACATTCATTTTACAATATTTTCAACAGAGTGAGAAGAGTCTAAAACAACTTGATAATCATACAAAGCGAAAAGAAGAAAGTCAAATCTATGTTTCAGCACTATTCCTTTAATAAATAGAGTAAAAAAAAGAAAATTTTATATAGAATGAAAAGAAACATTTCATTCAACATCACTTCATTCATAGTTACCCTAAAGCAGCACAATTCTAGCAAAATTAATATAACAAAAAATATTTGTTGAAACATATAATGTAATGTATTCTATGTAATTTGTTAAAGGTTTGTTCTCACAAGCAATATATTTTAGCAACAATACTACTTGTATGATGCTGTAGAAGAAGTACTCAATCTCATTAAAAATAAAAAAGAGAGCAAAAGCTCTCTTTTCCCTTACCTTATTCTTCCCAAACTTTAACTTCTTTCATTACATCGCCTTGACGCATTTTTAATACTGTTTCAATACCGCTTGTTACTTTACCAAATACAGTATGAACGCCATCTAAATGTGGCTGTGGCTCATGAACAACAAAGAATTGGCTACCGCCTGTGTTACGGCCAGCGTGAGCCATAGAAAGTGATCCTACAAGGTGTCTATGAGGGTTTCCATCAGTTTCACATGGAATAGAGTAACCTGGACCACCAGCACCTGTACCTGTTGGGTCTCCGCCTTGGCTTACGAAGCCAGGAATAACACGGTGGAATGTAACACCGTCATAAAATCCTTGCTCTGCTAATTTTTTAAAGTTTTCTACTGTTTTTGGCGCTTCTTCTGGGAAAAATTCCAATTCGATTTTTTCACCGTTTTCCATTAATATGTATCCTAAAGTTTTCATATGTATATGTCTCCTTTCAACTATCTCAGCACTATATTACCACATTCATGACTAGAAACAAAAAGAATCCGACAATCTAGATACTTCTTTTTTGAAATGCGGAAAAAGCTAGGTGACAAATAAGAAATATATACTATAATAACTTTGTTGCCCGAAAATTTTAGAAAGAGAAAGGGAGCGGTTTTTCGTGAAAACGAAATTATTAGCTCTGCTATTAGCTGTAACGGTATTTATGATGCCAACAGCTTCATTTGCAGACATCATCGAGGGAGAATCAATTGTTACACTAGGAGAGAACTTATCCGAACAACAAAAACAAGATCTGTTAAAAGAAATGAAAGCACCGAAAGATGCTACAATTATCACTGTATCTAATGCGGAAGAACATAAATTTCTAGAAGGCATTGTTCCAAAAGCACAAATTGGTACGAGAGCAATTTCTTCTTCTATGATTACATACACAAAACCAGGATCTGGTCTTATTGTACGATCAAAGAACATTAACTGGGTAACAGATGCAATGTACACTAACGCTTTGATTACAGCAGGTGTAAAAGATGCAGAAATTCAAATTACTGCACCTTTTAAAGTTTCAGGAACTGCAGCTTTAACTGGATTAATGAAAGCATATGAAACTGCGTCTAATAAACCAATTCCGGAAGAAGTTAAAAAAGTAGCGAATGAAGAAATGGTACAAACAGCCCAGCTTGGTGATAAAATTGGTGAAGAAAAAGCAGTTCAACTTGTTGCAAAAATTAAAGAAGAAATTGCAAAAGAACAGCCAAAAACAACAGAAGATTTACGTTCATTAATTAAAAAAATTGCTGATCAACTCGGCATTACATTAACAGATGAACAGTTAGATAACCTAGTAGCGTTATTTGATAAAATGAAGAATCTTAATATCGATTGGAATCAAGTTGGTAGTCAATTAAACAAAGCAAAAGAACACGTTTCTGCCTTTTTAGGATCTGAAGAAGGACAAAGTTTTCTAGATAAAGTGAAAGATTTCTTCTCAAGTATCATTGATTTTGTTAAATCTTTATTCAAGTAACGGTAATTTCATAACAGCCTCTTCAACCGAACGCACTATATGATTTGCTTTCTCCTTTACATATGGATGGGCATGATGAAGAGTAAATGAATGCGGGGTTACTTCAAACATAGAAATATCATTGAAGGAATCTCCAATACAAGCAACTTCATTTGCTTCAATTTGCAAATGGTCCATTAGTCGCTTTAGAGCACTCCCCTTACTCACGCCTCTTGGCATAATATCAACATAGCGTTTACCTGATATAAAAACTTCCGCTTCGCCTTGAAACATATCTCGTAGCTCTTGATCTAACGTCACAATTTTCTCTTCTTCTCCAAAAACAAACAATTTTGCAGGGTGTACAGTCTTACCAAACTCTTCTTCTAACGCTTCAATTTCAGCGATATGCACGCCCATATACGCTTCAAAATTATGGTGATGTTCATTTTTCCTTTTTGTATATCGTTGCTCATTTGCACAAACAATATCCGCTAGTCCTTTTTTATGTATATATCGATATATTTCCTGGGCAACCGTATTTTCAAAACTCGATTCATGAAATAAATTCCCATCTGGAAGTAACATTGTCGCTCCATTTAAGCCAGTTGTGTAATATGGGAATGAAAACCTTTTTACAACTTCATCAATTCTGTGTGTAAAGCGGCCAGAGGCAAAACAAATATTTGTCCCTTTCTCAGCTAACCAACACAGCGCACGTTCATCTTCTTTTTGCATATGATTCACATCGTAAACGAGCGTGTCATCTAAATCACTTACAAATAATTTAATCATGTCCTCTTCCCCTTCCATACACAATATCTACTCTAAGTGTACACAAAAAATGTTTGATTTTTGTTAAAAAACAATAAATTTTTACTAAAAAAAATAAACGGGTGTATAATCCCGTTTATTTTTGTCTTTTTACATTTTGAGGTCTTACAATACTTGGTCGTACTTTTAAACTAGACATCGTTGGACGGAGTAAAATTTTTGTTAACGCGCCCCAATCAAATGGTAAAAACGGCCATAAATAAGGTGTTTGTAAACTTTTTATAGACGTTAAAAATAAAATTAATATCGTCATACCAATTACAAATCCCATCTCATGGAAGAGACCTGTTAAAATAATAACAAACAATTTCCCAACCTTATTCCCTAATCCTAATTCATAACTCGGTGTTGCATATGCACCAATCATCGAAACCGCTACATACAAAATTACTTCTGGCACAAACAAACCTACATCAATTGCAATTTGACCAATTAATATGGCGGAAATCAACCCTGCTGCAGACGATAATGGGGTTGGAGTATGAATAGCAGCCATCCTTAAAAACTCAAGTCCGACCTCTGCCATTAACACCTGTAATAGGATTGGTAAATGCGTCATCTTAGTCGGTCCAATAAAAGCGAGATTTGCTGGTAAAAGAGTTGGATCAAATACAAACACTAACCAAAATGGTAATAAAAATAACGAGAATATAACACCTAAAAAGCGCACCCAGCGTAAAAATGTACCGACAGCTGGATTTTGTCTAAACTCTTCTGCGTGCTGTAAATGATGAAAATATGTTGTCGGTGTAATCATAGCACTTGGCGATGTGTCAACAAGTACTAACACATGTCCTTCTAGTAGATGATTTGCTGCTACATCTGGCCTTTCTGTATATCGAATAAGCGGGAATGGGTTATAGCTTTGCTTTACAACAAACTCTTCTACTGTTTTATCCGCCATCGTAATTCCATCTACATCAATGTTATTTAATTCTTGTTTTATAATCTTTACTAAATCTGGATTTGCAACATCTTGAACGTATGTAATACAAATATCCGTTTGTGATCTATCTCCTACTCGAACCATTTCATTTCGAAGTCGTGGATCTCGAATTCTCCTACGAATTAACGCTGTATTTACAACGATATTTTCAACAAATCCATCCCTCGCACCGCGTACTACCTTTTCGGTATCTGGTTCTGTCGGTGTTCGCCCTGGATAACTACGAACATCAATCGCGAACGCTTCCGTTTCACCTTCCACAAATATCACAATGAGCCCTGATAATACTTGGAGCATTACCTCATCCATCGTTTTCACTTTGCTTACTTGTTGATGGATTAAGCGATTCTCTAAAAGCTTCATTGTATCTTCTTCTACATCCCTTATCTCATTTGTATCCACCGCTTCTTCTAAAATAGGGATAATATAATTTGTATCACAAAGTCCGTTTACAAATAACACACCGATTTCTTTATTCAAAATTTGAAATTTACGAATGCCAACATCGTATGTAACGCCTAGTCCAACTGTCTGCTTTAAATAATTTTCATTATCACTTATGAAAGTTGATATAGGGATATCCACTTTTTTAGGCTTCGTCATAAAAACCACTCCTTTCCAAAATTAATTGAATCGCTTTTCTAGTAATAGGTGATCCCCTCTCCCATTCATCATTCCCGCACATCTTACCAATGTCACCGACTCCAACGATGACCGGAACATTCAAGTCATCTAAACAATAAATTGTATCTCCGCTAATTCTGCCAATTTCACCATCTGGAAGTCCAAATTTATCAACACCGTATTCGGTTAAATTTCCGTTCCGATCTACACTTACATCTACACGTGCCCATTCCCAATGATGCGTATTAGACGCTACCGCTAAAATACCGAGCACATCAATTTGTTTATGGGTAGCTACATATTTTAAAGCCTTTTCACCAGATCCTTCTCCAATAAATCCACTGTCATCAAACATGACAAATACAGGGTCATATGGCGTTTGCATAATAAGCTCAACAACTTTTTTCCCTGTCAATTTGGTTGGATTACTTTGTGATGCTGAAATACACCTTCCCCCAAATTCCTTTGTTAAAAGCTCAATTGTCCGCTTTGCATATTCATCTCCATCTGTGACCAAAACAACCCTTCGTCTCATTTGATTTATCCTTTCGGTTTACATATAAGTGCTATAAAAAACGAAAACAATATCGCTGCGGAAATGCCCGCAGACGTTAAACTAAACATGCCAATACCAATTCCTAAATATCCATGTTTTTCTGCTGCATGCATTGCTCCGTGCAATAGTGAATGTCCAAAACTTGTAATAGGGACTGTTGCTCCAGCACCTGCAAACTTTATTAGTTTATCGTACAATCCAAATCCATCTAAAATTGCTCCGATGACTACAAAAGTTGCCATTAAATGAGCTGGTGTTAACTTTGCGAAATCTAACAATAGTTGCCCAATTACACAAATAGCTCCACCTACAAGAAATGCATATATAAAATCCACAATTCACTCTCCTTTAACTCTCTCAAATACGACACCATGTGCAATTGTTGGAATCGTTTCTTTCTGTTGCATCATTATCGGGCTTAATAATGCGCCAGTGGCAACGACAAAAATTCGTTGTAAATTCCCTTTTTGCATCTCGTGTAATAAATGGCCATATGTGACAACTGCTGAACAAGCACAACCACTACCACCTGCAAACACTTCTTCTTGACTTGATTCATAAATCATTAATCCGCAATCATTGTATATATGTCCAAGATTGTAACCTTCCTCAAGTAAAAGTTGTTTTGCAATCGGTGTCCCAACAGCTGATAAATCACCCGTAACAATCAAATCATAGTCATCGGCACTTCTTCTTAAATCTTCAAAATGCTGTTGAATTGTATGAGCTGCTGCTGGAGCCATCGCTGCCCCCATATCCAAAGGATTTGTGATTCCTAAATCTTGCACTTTTCCGATTGTAGCCGCCGTAATTTTAATTGCACTTTTTTCATTGCTAATTAATATAGATCCTGCACCAGTCACAGTTGAATTTGCTGTCCCTGGTTTTTGCCCACCGTACTCTGTTGGATAGCGAAATTGTCTTTCAGCCGTTGCATTATGACTACTTACTGTAGCTAAGACACGATTTGCAAATCCACCGTCTATAAAAGCTGATCCAACTGCTAAAGTCTCCATAGACGTCGCACAGGCGCTAAACATTCCTAAAAAAGGAATGCCCCACTTACGCGCAACATAATTTGCTGTCACTGTTTGATTTAATAAATCTCCCGCTAAAAAGAAATCAATTTGCGATGTTTTTATATTCCCTTTTTGCACTGCTTGTTGAATTGAGTCTGACATTAATCTTCGTTCGGCGAGCTCCCAATTTTCCTCTCCACAATGCAAGTCATCATATGAAATATCAAAATCTTTTCCAAGAGGGCCCTCAGCTTCTTTCGGACCGACAGCAGTACCCGTTGCATTCACATATATATCGTTTTGAAATACCCACGTTTGTTTTCCGGTCAACCTCATACTAGCCCCTCCTTTAAGACATAAAAATTTTAAAGGTATACCTTATTAACCCAATGATATATGCACCAACAACCCCAAATACAATCACACTTCCTGCAAGTTTAAACATATTTGTCGCAATCCCTAGAACAATCCCTTCACTCTTATGTTCTAAGGCAGCGCTCGCCATAGAATTTGCAAATCCTGTTACCGGTACCGCTGATCCTGCTCCAGCAAATTGACCGATTTTATCATATACACCACATCCTGTTAAAATCGCGGATAATAAAACAAGCGTTGCAACAGTTGGGTTTCCTGCCTCTTGTTCACTGAAGTGAAAATAATGTATATAAAATTTCATCAATACTTCTCCAACTGTACAAATGAGTCCACCTACAAGAAATGCTTTGATACAATTTAGTAAATAGTTTGGCTTTGGATGATACTCCTTCACTTTATTTATGTAATCATCCTTCAACTTCTGACTTGTCATTTATATACTGCCTCCTACTTTACGAAATAAACCCAGTGAAACAACGATCCTATTACTTTCCCAAGCACAAGAGCAACGAGTAAAACAATAATCTCCCCCTCTACCCCTACTCGTTTAGCTAAAATAGGTAGAACATTTAACACCTCTGTTAATGCCGCAGCGAGCATTCCAATGAACGTACCACAAAATAGCCCTAATATAACGAGCCAATATTGCGACGTTTGAAGTGTAATGTTTTTCAAACTGCACCAAGCCCCTGTTAAAGTACCTGCAATGACTGCCCACTCAAAATATTGAATATGCTTTCCACTTCTCGTTAATTGAGCTAAACGAGGGATTATACCAAGTACAGCTAAAAATGCGACATATCCGCTACCTACCGCTATCCCTCCAGCTAAACCAATTAAAATAACAAACCCAGACTCAATCATCGGCAAGTTGTTTCATATTATCCTTGTTTTCATTAACGATTACATACTGATCAAGTGACTGTTGGTATTGAAACATCTCAACTTCTAACGGACTCGGCTCTTCATTAATTCGTTTTTGAAATACATGATTAAAGAATAGAACCATCCCTAAACCAAGACCTAAAGAATAAGGAATTTGAAATAAAAGTGGTTGTGCATTAAATTCTCCAGTAATCATGTAATATAACCGTTGATGTACTTGTTGCATACTTACATCCTCATGGAAATAAATGATTGCAAGAGCTGCTCCAATGAAAAGTAAAAGCCATACAAGCCCGAAAAAAATTGGGTGTGCCTTCTTTTTTTCGTATATAATTTCAACAAGAGTTTGTCCGGAACCGAGTAAATTAATTTGTACGTGAGATGCTTTCTGTTGAATAATCTCAATTACTTTCATAACATCAATTACAACATGCGTCTTATCATGCGCTGTTATTTTGTAAACTATCTCATTTTGTAACAACTCAACTACGGAAGAATCTCCGGCAAGTTGAGCAACATCGCCCAGCTTTACTTCATAAGTAGGAGAAACTTTTAAACGATTGCGCATTTTAATATAAATCGTTTGTTCCAACTTTCATTCACCTCTTCACTCTTCCTCGTAGTTGTAGTATGGTTATTGAATTTTTTTCTAATACAATTTTTTCATAAAAAAACATCTGCACCATTTTGGTACAGATGTTTTTTACTTATGCCTTTTTCTTAAATAAGTTTGCAATACTTAATGCAAGCCCTCCCCAAATGACTACTATTCCAATAACCATCATCATAATCGCTGATCCACTCATTATGAAACACCTCGATCTTTCCATTCTTTTTCAAGCTTGGCAGAATCCGAATGAATTTGTGCATCCCATTTTTTCAGGCCAATGATTATTGCAACTATGAGGAATGCTGCTGCTATCGACCAACCATACGTTACAACAAACTCAGTCGGATAATCTCCGTAGTTCTTTTTAATATTTTGGATTGTACCATCAATTAGCATATACCCTAACATAAGCGGAGTAATAACGAGTAAACTCACTCTCCAAAACGTTCCTAATTTAATATCAGATACAAAGTTTGCATGATTTTGATAAACTGGTAAACGGCGTAAAATGAGCCCTATCGTAACTACTTCCGCAAGTGCAATTGTAATTAATCCGAAATTATTAGCGAAATAGTCGACAACATCTAAGAACATAAGTCCACCACGTGTTGCAAAAACAAGAGAAACTAACACGAGAAGGGTTCCCATAATTCCAATAGTTTTTTCCCGACTTAAACTGAATTTTTCAGATACAGCGGCAAAGCATACTTCCGCGAGTGAAATAAGTGATGTAATTCCAGCAACCGTTAACGATAAGAAAAATAAAACACCAAACAACGGTGACATCGGCAATTCATTAATAATTTGAGGAAATACTACGAACGCAAGCCCAACGCCAGCACTTGCTACTTTATCAACCGGTACTCCCATATTATTTGCCATAAATCCAAGAGCTGCAAAGACCCCCATACCTGCTAATAATTCAAATCCTGAGTTTGCAAATCCAGTAATAAAGGCATTATTTGTTGTATCCGAATTTTTTGGTAAATAACTAGAATACGTAATCATAATTCCAAATGCTAAAGATAAACTAAAGAATATTTGACCGTAAGCAGCAAGCCATACTTTCCCATCAAAAATACGACTCCAATCTGGTTTAAAGAATGCATCTAGTCCTTGCATAGCACCTTCCATCGTCACTGCACGAACAACAATAATAAGGAACATAACAACTAATAAAGGAATAAATATACGGTTAACAACTTCGATTCCTTTTTTAACTCCTTTAAATGCAACGCCAAGCACAATAATCCAAACGAGAGCTAACGGAATTAATACTTCTGGTACAAGTCCTCCAAATTGTCCTGGCTTATCTGCAACATGTAAGTACTCTTTAAATAAAAATGATTGCGTGTCTTTTCCCCATGCTCCAGTAATTGCAAAGTATGTATACGATATAGACCAAGCAATAATCACTGCATAATATGTTGAAACAATAAATGTTACGCACATTTGCCACCATCCAATAAATTCTGCACGCGGGCTAATACGGAAAAATGTAAGTGGTGCTGAGCCACGATGACGATGACCAAGGGCAAACTCAAACGCTAACAATGAAATACCAGTCGTTAATAATGCAAATAAATACGGTAAAAAGAATGCTCCTCCTCCATTTTCATACGCTGTATAAGGAAAACGCCATATGTTTCCTAATCCAACGGCAGATCCGACCGCTGCGAAAATAAATCCAGCTCTCGTTCCCCATTGTTGCCTCGTTTCCATGTTTCCTTCCCCCTTTATGACAAGTTCATACTTGGATTATATTTTAAATTGACTAAATTATCAATAAATTCTGTTAATTTTTGCAAAAATTAACATCTCTCTCCTATTAACGGCATAAAAAAATCGAATAGACAATTATTCGTCTATTCGATCTTTCATCTGTTTTAATATTTTCTTTTCAAGTCTTGAAACTTGTACTTGCGAAATGCCTATGCGCTCGGCTACTTCTGACTGTGTTTGATCTTTATAGTAACGCAAGTATACAATTAAGCGCTCTCGTTCATCTAGTTCTCTAATCGCTTCTTTTAAAGCAATTTTATCGAACCATTTCGTTTCAGATTGATCTGCAATTTGATCTAAAATAGTGATTGGATCTCCATCGTTTTCATATACAGTTTCATGTATAGATGAAGGGGCCCGGCTCGCTTCTTGTGCTAGAACAACTTCCTCTGGCGTTAGTTCTAGTGCCTCTGCCACTTCATTAATCGTTGGAGCCCTTCCGAATTCTTTCGAAAGCTCATCTCTCATCTTTCGAATTTTGTTTCCGGTTTCTTTTAAAGACCTACTAACTTTCACTGATCCATCATCGCGTAAGAAACGTTGTATTTCACCAATAATCATTGGAACTGCATATGTTGAAAATTTCACGTCGAAAGATAAATCAAATTTATCTACCGATTTCAAGAGTCCAATACATCCAATTTGAAATAGGTCGTCTGGTTCGTATCCTCGATTAAGAAACCGCTGTACAACCGACCAAACGAGGCGCATATTACTTTGAACGATTGTATCTCTCGCTTGTTGATCTCCATCTTGACTTTTTTGAATTAACGCTTTTAGCTCGTGGTCCTTTAACTGAGGTTTCTTCTTCTCATTTTTGACCTCTATGTCCATAGGCTATTCTCCTTAATTGCATAGAGCGTTACTATTTGATAAGTATTTTGTCAAATGGATTGTTGTCCCGAAAGATTCGTTTGAAATAACTTCTACTTCATCCATAAAATTTTCCATGATAGTAAATCCCATTCCGGAACGCTCTAATTCAGGTTTAGTTGTAAAAAGGGGTTGTCTCGCTTCATCTAAGTTAAAGATTCCAATCCCTTCATCTCGAATCGTGAGTTTCACCATTGCTTCTTCCAAAATTACAGAAATATAAACAATACCTTCTGCATTTCCTTCGTATCCATGAATAATTGCATTTGTAACCGCTTCTGACACAACTGTTTTAATCTCCGTTAATTCTTCCATCGTTGGATCTAGTTGTGCAATGAAAGCCGCCACTGTAACGCGAGCGAATGATTCATTTTGACTTAATGCTGAAAATTGAAGGTTCATTTCATTTCTCATCTATGCCACCCCCAACGTCGCGAGCGCGTGCGCTTCACTTTCTTCTAAGCGAACGATTTTGAATAAGCCCGACATTTCAAATAAACGCTTAACAGGCGGTGAAATTGCACAAACAACCATTTCTCCACCTAATCCCTTTACGTGTTTATATCGGCCTAATATAACACCTAGACCAGAACTATCCATAAACGATAAGTTCTCTAGGCTCAAAACAATATGATGAACACCATGTGTCTCAATCATATCTGTTACTTTCGTTCGCAACTCTTCAGCCGTATGATGATCTAATTCACCCTCTAGTCTCACACATAGGACGTCACGTTTTACTTCTAATTGCATGGAAAGACTCACACGATTTCCTCCTTATGCTCAAACTTTACTTATTCACATACATAAAGATTTTCGTGATATAAAATAAGAATCCTTCCTGCTGACAAAAGAAGAACTATTTCGTCATAAAGTGAAACCTTTCAGCATTATTCACTTACATACGAATAGAAAAGCGGCAAAATATTTGCCGCTATTTTGATGTTGAAAACATCCCAAAACTTCTTTTAAATAACTCCCACCAGCTCGCTGCAGCAACATCTTCTTTTGCTATAATTGTTTGTTTTAATAAAACATCTTTATCTTTTTTTATAACAAGGGTGCCAAGCGCGTCACCTTTTTTAATCGGTGCTTTTACTTTCTTTTCAGCAATTACTTCTTGTTTTACCTTGTCCATATTCTCGCCCTTCTTCATAAGAAGAGAAACATTATCTGACGCAACTAAATCTACTTTTTCTTTTTTCCCTTTTCCTACTTGAACTGTCTTAATTTTTTCGCCGCGCGTATACAATTTCTTTGTCATATATTGTCCAAATGCATAGTCAAGAAGCTTTGTCACTTGGTTGTTCCGTTCTTTTGATGTTGGTGCTCCCATGACAACTGAAATGACACGCATACCATTTTTTTCAGCCGATGCTGTTAAACAATATTTCGCTTCTGTCGTAAAACCTGTTTTTACTCCATCTACGCCAGGATAAAAACGTACTAGTTTATTCGTATTAACGAGCCAAAACTTTTTATCCGTATCTTCACGTAAATAATCTTCGTACTTACCTGTGTATTTACGAATAAGTGGATACTTCATCAATTCTCTCGCCATTATAGCCATATCATTTGCTGTCGAATAATGGTCTTTGGCCGGAAGACCTGTTGGATTTTGAAAATGTGTATTTTTCAGCCCTAAATCTTTCGCCTTTTTGTTCATCATATTTACAAATCCTTCTTCTGAACCTGCGATGTGCTCGGCTACTGCAACAGATGCGTCATTTCCAGATGCAATTGCAATACCCTTTAACATCTCATTTACAGTCATCTCTTCCCCAGGTTCTAAAAAGATTTGCGATCCACCCATTGAAGCTGCATGTTCGCTTGCTCTAACTTTATCGGTCAGTTTTAGTTTTCCTTTTTCAACTTGTTCCATAATTAAAAGCATTGTCATAATCTTTGTCATACTAGCAGGTGGTAATTTTTCATTTGGGTTTTTATCAAATAAAACTTTACCTGTATCTTGCTCAATTACGATTGCTGACGACGCTTGTTCCGCTAACTTCGGCGTTGTTTCTTCTGTTTTCTCCTGCTTCGTTTTTTCAGATTGCGCAAAACTCACTGAAGTTCCAGAAAGCAATAACATGAAACAAACAAGTATTCCAAAAACTCGCTTCATGACTAACCCTCCATTCTATATCAGACCTATTTTTTCCAATTCTCCTTTTTTTAATACCAATTTTTTCTATTATTTTCAGTTGACAAATACATTCGTCCCCTATATTGTATTAAGTGTATTACACGCAGTAGTACACTTAATACATATGAGGAAGGAGACATTGCTCTTGCATATTCAACTTGACCCAAGAAGCAACACTCCGATATGGGAACAAATTGTTCAAAATATAAAAGAACTCGTATTGAAAAACATGTTGGCTCCAAGTGATAAACTTCCTTCTGTACGCGAACTCGCTTCTTTACTCGTTATAAATCCAAATACAGTGAGTAAAGCGTATCAAGAGTTAGAGCGACAAGGAATTATTGAAACGTTACGAGGAAAAGGAACATTTGTATCCCAATCGATTACCCCAACATTAGACGAAAGGAAAATCGCTATGGTTGAAAAGCAATTTCATCAATTACTATTAGAAGCCTCTTATCTTGGTATTACGAAAGATAAAATTCATGATTGGATAGATTCATACTATAAAGAGATTGGAGGGAATACGGATGTTGAAAGTGACAAGCTTGAAGAAAACAATTGATAATCAAACAATTTTAGACGATGTTTCTTTCACATTACAAAGAGGTAGTATCATCGGATTACTTGGAAGAAATGGTGCGGGGAAAACAACTTTATTACGAACGATAGTCGGCATTTTAGACCCAGATGAGGGAACTGTTACATATGAGGATATCGACATTCATAAGAATCCTGAAACGAAACAAAAAATCGTATATGTCCCGGATTCTACTAACATACTGAACGGTTATACAGTAAAAGAAATCGTGAAGTTTTATAAAGCAGTTTATACAGCATTTGATGAACCATATTTCTACGAACTACTAGAACGTTTCAACTTACCAAACAAACGAATTCGTAGTTATTCAAAAGGAATGAAGGCACTGCTTGCCATCATTTTAGCTGTTGCTGCACAGGCAGAATATATTATTTTAGATGAACCAACAAACGGACTTGATCCTATCGTTAAAAGGCAGATTTTACAGTTTCTCGTTGGAGAAGTTGCAGAAAAAGAGATTACCATTTTCATATCTACCCATCATTTAGATGAAGTTGAACAAATTGCAGATACAATCATCATATTAAAAGGACATACCGTATCTTCTATTACATCGCTAGACGATGCAAAATCACAATTTGCTAAAATCCAAGTAGCTTATGAACGTTCACTACCTCAAAAACTAGAAAACTTAAGCAATATTAAAATATTAAATCAAACGGGAAAAGTATATACGATTTTAATTGAAGGAAATGTAGCTGTAACGCTTGAGAAGTTTTATAAAGAGCAACCTATACTCATTGAAGAATTAACAATGTCACTTGAAGATGTCTTCGTTACGACACTGGAGGAGGATGGGTATGTTTCATAAGGTGTTGTGGATGTGGAATTGGAAGCGTGGGAAATATGCTGTGTTACTTTTTCTCTTCAGTTCACTTTATTTTTTATCTTTCGAATACTATCAAGCAGCAGAAACTCAACAGTCTCTCTTTCTCCATCCAGAAAAAATAGGTGAAGAAAAGTTCTACTATCATTATTCTTTTCATTCTTCTAATAGCTTTTTGTTAGGTATTATTACAATTATCCTATCCTGTATATTAATTGGCTGGGAGCGAAGTAATCAAAATGGAGATTCACTTATGACATTTCCATTTAAAAGACGTGATATGTTCTTATCGAAGTGGGTTTTTGGTGGATTTTTCATTGTACTATCATTTCTAATCAATTGGGGTCTTATGTATTTTATTTATAAATCTACGATTCACTTTGAATATCAATCTTTCGAACCGTTTCATCGATATTTCTTGTATGCAATTTTCACATATATCGCTATCTATACTGTCTCTTTATGTATAGGTACATTTACTGGCAGTATTATTTCACAAAGCATCTTCAGCATTACTTTTTGCATAATGGGAATGGGAATCTTTTCACTCTTACTCCTTTTCTTTACAGCTCATGCTGAAGCAATACACGAAAATAAAAGTTATACAAGTTTCGAAAACGTTTATAAATTCAATAAAAAAACCAACATTTCAAGCGCTATATTAGACTTTTCAATTAGTTATAATTACCACCCTACTGCCCAATCAGATGAAGATCATGGAAAAGTAATACAAAGGGGACCTACTTTTCATAGTTATTACTCTGCAAAAATAATACTTGTTCCTATCTTCTATACAATTTTCAGTTTGCTTATTGGGATGTTTCTCTATGCAAGGTCACCTAATGAACATAATAAGAAAATTTTCCTTTTTCCAAAATACAACTCACTCTGGATGTGGTGTACTACCTTTTATTTTGCATTAATAGGTGGGCAAATGTTAAAACGTTTTGATTTATTATTTAGTTACTATGTTGGATTCTTTTTATTTGGAATCGTCACTTATTTTATATTATCACGTCTTACAAACTATAAAGTTTTTTAAAGGAGAGATCCTATGTTTCAAAAAGCATTATGGGTGCATACCTACAAACAAAGTAAATATATTGTTTGGCTACTTTGGTTAGTAAGTTTTTATGTACTATTATATAAATACTATTTAGCAGCTGCCGAGCAATTAAAATATTTTCATGAACATAATGAATGGAAATATATATACCGATACCATTATCAACTTTCACTTCCCGATGCTATCATGGTTCAAGGAGGACTCCTTATTATATTAGCGTGCATTCTTATTGGATGGGAACGTCAAAATCAATCAAGTGACATTTTATGGTCTATGCCATTTAAACGAAAACATCTCTTCATAACGAAATGGCTTTTTGGTGTGTGTAATATTGTAGCTATCGTTATACTAAATTGGGGGCTTTTTGCTATTATGAAAAAGACAACCTTTCATAATAAGTATCAAATATTTTCACCATTTCATACTTACTTCTTGTACATGGTTATCATCTTAATTGCTATCTATACACTTGCATTATGCATAGGAACAATTGCTGGTAATATGATTTCACAAGGATTCTTCAGTGTTGCTATACTTGGATTCCCTTTTATTTTGCCGACTCTAATTGCCGGAGCTATTTCTATTCATACGGTTGGACTTACTTCCAATCATACCGTCTATACGGAGGAAAATGTAGATCGTTACGGTTCAGTAATAGAAAAAATGAGTATTTTAGCGCCCGTTCGTGGATTCAATATTAATTTTAATTACGATCCTCAACGTGCTTATACTGATCAACAAGGCGTACGTCATGATGAACCTAATTTTACGTATATTCCTTCAGCAACAAAACTTACCGGTCCAATTGCAAATATACTTATTCTATTCCCTTTAGGAATGTACTTATATACAAGATCACCTAATGAACAAAACGGAAACTTTCTATTATATCCGAAGCTTAAAACACTATGTATGATATGTTGTGTAATCTTTATTGGAATGTTTGGAGGAATGGCAGCGGGCGGAAGTCGTTCTATCTTAAATTATTATATTGGTTTTATAGGGACCAGTACGATAGTCTACCTACTATTATCTCGCTTATTAAAATTTAAATTTTCTTGGCGTGTGAAATAACCTCCTCTTAAAGAGGAGGTTATTTTACATTCTCTCTCCTATCCCCATACACCATCTCTTCTTTCATCCCAAATCCATCACCATTTTGCACAATTTGCTCTGTCGGTGCAACTACACTTTCGGCAATTTTCCATTCCCCACGCTCTTTTACGAATACTTGTAGAAAATAGTTCATGCCATCTAATTGATATGCATTTTCTTTTTTCACATTATAGTGAATCGCAATGTAGTACACTTGAATGTTTTCTTTCCCTATTTTTGATACGTATTGCGATAGTCTCGGTATATAAAGTGCTGCTTTCTGAAAAGATAGTTGCTTCGCTTTAACAAGCGATGAACTTGTTACATTACGTAATGTGTCCCGATTACGAATATTATCGCTATGGTGGAATAATACTGCGTTTTGCATAGAACGAACCCATAATTTCGAATATAAGACTGTATTATCGTTTTCGATGTACTTCACTTCTTTTCGCACCACTTGGATAGGCGTATCTGCGTACGTGAATGTTTGAAAACAGAAAAAACTACCAAATAAAATGGTAAGTGCAGCAATATATTTCATAATCTTTCCTCCGATCTTTTAATTAAAGTATCGGAGTTTCAAAATATTTTTATTCAAAAGAAAAAGGATAGGAGTGCTTTCGCTTCCTATCCTCATTTATTATAATACGCGGCCAAATAGTTCTAAGACCATTTCTATTTCTTGGTCGCTCCAACCTTTAAATCTCTCTTTATAATATTCTTTACGCACAGCTTCAAGTTTTTCAGTTACTTCTCTTCCGTGCTCTGTAATTTCTAAGTACACGATTCGACGATCTGAATTAGAACGTTTTCTTTCTACTAATCCTTTTCGTACGAGACGATCTGTAACAGCTGTAATATGACTGGAGGTTACGTTTACTTCACTCGCAATTTGCGAAGCCATCTGTGGACTGTTTAAAAATAACGCACGTAATACAGAAAATTCATTATATGGCATATGTTCTGCAAAACGTGTATTAATATCATTTTGTAATAAACGTATCATTTTTCGAAATGATGCAGATAAATCTAAAATCAGCGTTTCTCTTTTTTCGTTCAATAGCCTCGTCCCTTTTTTATCATATTTACACATATTATAATCTATAAATACCTATGTTGTATATGCTTTCTTTCCTCAACATTCTCATTTATGTAACTTTTTTCATATAAATTTCTTTTTTGTTCACACATATACATATAAAAAGGATGGTGATGGAAAATGCAGGGTGGAATGAATCCTTATTTACACAACGTACGCACTGCTAATACTGGTAAAGAAGCTACTATTACTGTACAAGGAGAAGGTGTTGTAAAAGCAAAACCGAATGTTGTTATATTAACACTCGGCATTCGAACAGATGATAAAAATGTAAAACAGGCTCAAGAAGAAAATGCAGTGCAATCCAAACAATTGCTGGATGCACTTAAACAGCTTGGTATTGCCGATAAAGATATAGAGACGATTTCTTATACAATTACTCCTCAATACGAATATGTAAATGATAAAGCATTGCTGCAAGGATACCGTGTAGAGCATTTGTATGAAATTACCGTTTTAAATGTACAAAAAGCTGGGGAAGTATATGATATAGCCGTTTCAAATGGAGCAAATGTAGCAAAAGGGTTACGTTTCCGAGTATCTCATCCAAATAAATATTATGAGCAAGCTCTCATTCAAGCTCTGCACCAGGCAGTAGAAAAAGCTCGTGCTATTGCGAGTACATATAATTTAAATATTAATCCCGTTCCCCTCTCATTCGTTGAAGAATCTGCCCAATTACCAAGGGAGGTTACGTCTTATGCTACTTTACATGCGCAAGCAGCTCCACCCATTCAATCGGGAGAGTTAGAAATTATTTCAACAATACGGGCAATTTTTACGTATTTATAAATAATTTCATTTATAAGTAAACGTTATCATTTTCCTTGTTGTAAAAACATGATGTTCTGATATAATAAAGGACGGTGAGCTCTTACGAAAGAGATATCACGGGTGGGAGAGGGATATGAAAAAGAAGGTTTAACATGAAAGGAATACTTGAAAGAACATTTAAATTAGGTTTACACGAAACATCACCAAAACAAGAAGTTTTAGCTGGAGTTACGTCATTTTTCACGATCGTATATATTATGATTGTAAATGCGTCAATTTTATCCGATGCTGGCATTCCTCTTGAAGCTGGAATTTTAGCAACTGTTTTCAGTTCATTTGTCGGATGTCTACTCATGGCATTTTGGGCAAATGCACCTGCTATTCTTGTCCCTGGTATGGGTGTAAATGCATTCTTCACGTACACAGCTGTGCATACGCTTGGACTAACTTGGCAAGAAGCATTGGCTGCTGTCTTTATCTCTGGTATTATTTTTGCAATTGCCGCTTTTACACCAATCGCTCGCGTGCTATCAGTATCAATTCCAAAGTCATTAAAGGAAGCAATTACTGTCGGCATCGGATTATTTTTAGCGTTTATCGGATTGCAAAAAGGTGGTTTAGTCGTTTCGAACCCAAATACTGCTGTTGCAATGGGTAAATTAAGTAACCCTGTCGTTCTTGCGACCGTGCTTACTCTTATCGTTGCACTTGTACTATTTATTCGTAACGTACGTGGAAACTTTTTATGGACGATTGCAATAGGAACTGGTATTGCATGGCTATTTGGCCTTGTTGATACAAGTCAAATCGGAAATAGTTCATTCTCATTCGCTAATTACGGCGATGTGTTTGGAGCTATGTCATTTGGCAAACTTTCTTCCTTACCGTTTTGGATTGCAACATTCTCCTTAAGCATGGTGCTTATTTTTGAGAACATGGGACTTCTGCACGGTTTATTAGAAGATGACCGTAAATTCCCACGTGCTTACCAAGCCAATGCAATTTCAGCAATGACATGTGGTCTATTTGGCACAAGCCCTACCGTATCAACAGTAGAGAGTGCCGCAGGTATTACTGCAGGCGGAAAGACAGGTCTGACGTCTATCGTTACGGGGTTGTTATTCTTTGCATCATTGTTTGCACTTCCGTTTGTCAAACTAATTCCTGATAGTGCCATTGCACCAATCTTAATTATTATTGGCGGCCTGATGATTACAAGCATTCAGCAAATTCCTCTGAACGATTTTTCAGAAGGATTTCCAGCGTTCTTAATTATCGTCATGATCCCGCTCACATATAGTATCGCTGATGGCATTGCGTTCGGATTTATTGCTTACCCTATCTTAAAAGTTGCTCTTGGAAAGCGTAAAGAAGTCGCACCATCTATGTATATCATTACATGCTTATTCTTAGCTATGTTTGTATTACATGCTATTGGTTAAGAAAAAACACCGGGGAAATCCTCGGTGTTTTTTACTTAAACCATCCTTTTTTATAAAACCAGGCCATCATTCCGCCGCCAATTAATGCCATTAGAAGAAGACAAATAAAATAACTATATTGTCCACCAAGCTCTGGCATATGCGTAAAGTTCATTCCATATACTCCCGCAATAAATGTTAATGGCATGAAAATAGTCGAGAATACAGTTAATGTTTTCATAATGTTATTCATATGATGTGAGTTTAATGAAAAATAACTATCCCGAATATCCGCCGTTAACTCTCGACTTGCCTCAATCATTTCCGTAAGTTTAAGTAAATGATCATGTATATCTTTAAAATAAATCTCATGATCACTTATACCGTAAAAACGAGTGGAATTCAAAATACGATACAATAAATCACGCATTGGAATAATTGTACGTCTTAACTTAGATAAATCTGCCCTAATATCAAATACTTCTTCTAGCAGGGCTCCTGCTGTCTCACCTGTTAAATTATCATCAATCGCATTTAAATGATCTTCAATGTAATATACAGGTGCGAAATAATCATCTACAATTTGATCAGTAATCGTATGTGCTACATGTAAAGGCCCTTTCTTAATCCGCCTCTTCTCACCAAGTGTTTTCCATACTCTTTCAATTGCATTATTATGAGAAAAATGGAAAGAAACAATATAGCGATCACTAACAAACAAATCAATTTCATGTGGTTCTAGCCCATCTTCTCCAAACGCGTGAAGAACTAAAAAGTTATATCCATCATAAAAATCAACTTTTGGCCTCTGTACATATTCTAGACAGTCTTCAATTGCAAGGGGATGGAACTTAAAATGGTCTTGCAGAATATATGTATACTCTTCTTTCGTTGGCTTATATAAATCTAGCCAATACCATACAATATGGTCTTTCTTTGTTTCTTCTAGAGAAACATCATATAATACTTCATCAGTTTTTGTTACTGCACAAATTCTAATCATAATTTCACCCATTATTATTATAAACAAAAAATAGTAAAAAAAGCCAAGGAGAAATCTCCTCAGCTTTTTTTTATTACTTCGTTACGATACCGTGTACTAAAGTTGGTGCATCTACGTGTTCTTTAGAGATCTTCATGTTCTCATAAATTTTCGCTTTTACATCTTCAACATTTTCGCGGTTTGTGTAAATTGTAACAAGGGATTCACCTTGCTTCACGCTATCGCCTACTTTTTTGCGCAGCATTAGACCAACTGCTAAATCAATTTTAGACTCTTTCGTTGCACGTCCTGCTCCTAAAAGCATTGCTGCTGTTCCGATTTCGTCTGCAACGATTTCTGATACATATCCGTCTTCTTTCGCTTCCACTTCAATTTTAAATTGTGCTTGTGGCAATTTAGAAGGGTCATCAACAACAGATGCGTCGCCACCTTGCGCTGATAAGAACGTTTTAAATGATTCTAGCGCTTTTCCGTTGTTCATTACTTCAATTAGCTTTTCACGTGCATCTTCTAAAGATGAAGCTTGTCCAGCAAGGTACACCATTTGACTTCCAAGTGTTAAACATAGCTCTTCTAAATCTTTCGGCCCTTTACCTTGTAATGTATCAATTGCTTCTTGTACTTCTAATGCGTTACCGATAGCTTCACCGAGTGGTTGACTCATATCAGAAATAACTGCCATCGTATTACGACCAACGTTATTACCGATGCGTACCATTGCTTCTGCTAAACGTTTTGCATCTTCATCCGTTTTCATAAATGCACCTGCTCCAGTTTTTACATCAAGAACAATTGCATCTGCACCAGCAGCAATTTTTTTACTCATAATCGAACTTGCAATAAGCGGAATTGAGTTTACTGTTGCTGTTACATCACGAAGTGCATATAACTTTTTATCAGCAGGTGTTAAGTTACCACTTTGGCCGATAACAGCGATTTTGTTTTCATTTACAAGACGCATGAATTCATCGTTTTCAATTTCCACATGGAATCCTGGAACTGCTTCTAATTTATCAATTGTACCACCAGTATGTCCTAAACCGCGTCCAGACATTTTCGCTACTGGTACACCTAAAGCAGCTACTAATGGACCTAATACAAGTGTCGTTGTATCACCAACACCACCTGTCGAATGCTTATCTACTTTTACACCTTCAATAGCTGATAAGTCGATTGTATCACCGCTATTTACCATTGCCATCGTTAAATCAGCACGCTCTTGATCGTTCATATCTTGGAAGAAAATTGCCATTGCAAGTGAACTTACTTGATAATCAGGAATATCACCATTTGTATATCCTTCAACAATAAAGTTAATTTCTTCTGTCGTTAATGCATGTCCGTCACGTTTTTTTGCAATTAGGTCCACCATTCTCATTGTGAAGTCACCCCTTCATTTGTTTTACGATTGCTTTTAGTAATGCTAAGAAGTTAGCTTTAACACGTTCTGTCGTTTCAATTACTTCATCGTGGTGAAGTGGCTGATCTAAAATACCAGCTGCCATATTTGAAATACAAGAAATACCTAATACTTTCATACCAGCATGACGCGCTACAATTACTTCAGGTACTGTTGACATACCAACTGCATCTCCGCCAAGTGTACGAAGCATACGAATTTCAGCAGGTGTTTCATATACAGGACCTGTCATTCCTACGTATACACCTTCTTGTACTTTAATATTTAAGTCTGCTGCAACTTGTTTCGCCATTTCGCGAAGTTCTACTGTATATGATGTAGACATATCAGGGAAACGTACGCCCATTTCAGAATCATTCGGTCCGATTAATGGATTCGTACCCATGAAGTTAATGTGGTCTGAAATTAACATAAGATCGCCTGGCTCAAATGATGTATTTACACCACCAGCTGCGTTTGTTACAACTACTGTTTCTACACCTAGTTCTTTCATAACACGAACTGGGAATGTTACTTTTTGCATGTCGTATCCTTCATAGAAGTGGAAACGTCCTTGCATTGCTACTACTGTTACACCTTGAAGTGTACCAAATACTAGTTGACCTGCATGGCCTTCTACAGTTGATACTGGGAATTCAGGGATTTCACTGTAAGGTACTGTTACTGCGTTCTCAATTTCGTCTGCTAATACACCTAGTCCTGATCCAAGGATTAGTCCTACTTGTGGTGTCTCTTGAAATTTCTCTTTTAAGTATGAAGCTGATTTTGTAATAAGTTCACGATTCATTTGTTTATCCCCCTATTTCTTTAGCTCGTTTAAGAAGCTTGTTCCGTATTCTGGCATTTTCACACCGAAGTTTTCTGCTACTGTTGCACCAATATCAGCAAATGTTTGACGAAGTGGTAACTCTTGTCCGCCTTCTTTCATGCTTGGGCTATATGCTAATAATGGTACATATTCACGTGTATGGTCAGTACCAGGGTGAATTGGATCATTACCGTGGTCTGCTGTAATTAATAATAGATCATCTTCTTTTAGTTTTGCGAATACTTCTGGAAGACGTGCATCATATTCTTGCAGAGCTTCTCCGTATCCTTGTGGATCACGGCGGTGGCCGAATAATGCATCAAAGTCAACTAAGTTTAAAAAGCTAAGACCTGTAAAGTCCATATTTAATGTATCTACAAGCTTATCCATTCCATCCATGTTAGACTTCGTACGAAGTGATTCAGTTACCCCTTCGCCATCATAAATATCAGAGATTTTACCGATAGCAATTACATCGTAGTCACTATCTTTTAATTCATTCATTACTGTACGACCGAATGGTTTTAATGCATAGTCATGACGGTTTGGTGTACGTGTAAAGTTTCCAGGTTCACCAACGAATGGACGAGCAATAACACGACCTACCATGTATTTCTCATCTAATGTTAATTCACGTGCAATTTTACAAATTTTATATAATTCATCAAGTGGCACTACTTCTTCGTGTGCTGCAATTTGCAATACGCTATCAGCAGAAGTATAAACGATTAAAGAGCCTGTTTCCATTTGCTCTTGACCAAGTTCATCAAGAATCTCAGTTCCAGAAGCTGGCTTATTACCGATAATTTTACGGCCTGTTTTTTCTTCTAATTCATCAAGTAATTCTTTCGGGAATCCTTCTGGGAACACTTGGAATGGTGTATCAATGTAAAGGCCCATGATTTCCCAGTGACCTGTCATTGTATCTTTACCAGTAGATTTCTCTTGCATTTTTGTGTAATATCCAAGTGGTTTCTCTACTTTAGAGATACCTTTCATTTCTCGAATGTTACCAAGACCTAATTTCACCATGTTAGGCATTTGTAACCCATTCATATGTTCAGCAATGTGACCAATTGTGTCAGATCCTAGATCACCAAATTGCTCAGCATCTGGTGCTTCACCGATTCCCACAGAGTCCATTACGACTAGGAATATACGTTTATATTTATTCATAACTGCGACCTCCTATAAGTTCAGTTCTACTTCTTGTAGTATGTTCAAAACGCTATAAAGTGAAACTGTTATCCAAAAGAATTCTCATTGTCAAACAGTACTTCTTTAAATCATTTTCTAACCTATTTCGTTTACTTGAAACGATTCAAAAACATTTCTAGTTTTTTCTAAGTCAGATGTCAGACATCTGATACTGATATCATAACATGTTTACGCTTTCTTTTTAATACATTTTCGTAGAATTTCTCATTTTCTTCACACTTCTATTGTAATCCATTCTGCAACGAAGTGCTAATTTTTTATGATTTATTTCTTCATATTAAAAATAAAAAGTAGCTCTAAAGAGCTACTTTTTATTTTACTTCTATTGTTTCTTCTTTATGTTCATGCAATTCGCCTTTTCTTACATGTACTTTCACTTTGTAAGCACCGTTCTCTTTGAAAGTATGTTTCGTTTCATACTCTCCTTTATTCCCTTCTTTCGCTGGAATAAATTCGTGTTTTTCAACACCATCTTTCCAAATCTCTAGTTGTACTTCAGCACCAGTTAATGCTTCTTCTTTTTGCTTTAAATGAACTTTCATTGTAGATTCAGCATTTGCCTTTATGTCTCCAGCCATAAGATGGATCATTGTGTCACTTTTATGATCTCCATGTCCTGCACTGTGATTACTATTTTCTTTTTTCGCATCTTCTACTTTCGTATTTCCTACAGCAACTTTCACTTCTGGCATAACGTGCATTTCACGTGCATTTGTGTGAGCAATAATATGGTATACTCCATCCGTTTCGAATGTTTTCTCTACTGCATAAACACCTTTTCCTTTATGCTTACCATCAAACATCTCATGCTTTTCGTCGCCATCTTTCCAAATTTCAAACTTTACATCATCGGCATCCGTTACTTTTTCTTTCCCTTGTGTAACAAGTGCTTGTACTTCTGTTTTTTCACCTGGTTTAATTTCTTTCGGATTTGTTTGGACTGCTACTTTTACAGCTTCAAGTTTCTGTTCTTTTTTCGGTTCTTCTTTGTTTGTATTACAGCCAGCCAACGCTAGCATCGCGATAAATAAAGTTATAATCAGTTTTTTCATCATCATTTCCTCCTTTATACTTTATTTAGTATAGAGGAAATACATTGTAATATTCCAGTCTTCTGCTGAAAACAATATACGAAATGTTTGTGAAGTTTCTGTGAAACGGTCTTCCCCTCTTAATCTATGAAAAAAAGAGCATAGTAACTATGCTCTCGGATGAAACTGTTTATATACATCTTTTAATCTAGTTTTTGAAACGTGCGTATAGATTTGCGTAGTTGAAATATCTGCATGTCCAAGCATTTCTTGTACAGCACGTAAATCTGCTCCATTTTCTAATAAGTGCGTAGCAAACGAGTGACGCAACGTATGAGGTGTAAGTTCTTTTTCAATATTTGCCTCTTTCGCTAATCGTTTTAATATTTTCCAAAATCCTTGTCTTGATAATCGATTACCATGATGGTTTAAAAAGAGTGCATCTACTACTTTTTTCCCCATTAATTCTCTTCTTCCTTTTTCAATATACTTTTGAATCGCTTCCGTTGCTAAACTTCCTAGTGGAATAATTCTTTCTTTATTCCCTTTCCCTATGCAACGAACAAATCCCATCGTTAAATGTACATCTTCTAAATTGAGTGCAATCAATTCTGAAACACGAAGTCCTGTCGCATACAGTAACTCTAGCATCGCCTTATCACGAATCCCAAAAGCACTTGTCATTTTTGGTGTTTGAAGTAACGCCTCTACTTCATCAACTGATAATACCTTTGGTAATTTCCGTTCCCCTTGTGGCGTTTCAATATGTACGGATGGATCGTGTTCTACCGCTCGTTCACGAAGTAAAAATTGGTGGAACGAACGAATTGATGCGATATGACGCGCCAATGTTTTCGAAGATTTTCCGTTCTCTTTTAAATACTGCAAAAAGTTAACAATGTGTAAACGGGTCACTTCATGAAAAGTTTTCGTCTGTTCCACATTTTGCAAATACTTTACGTAGCTTTTTAAATCCCGTTCATAAGATACTACTGTATTCTTTGCTAATCCTTTTTCGACAACCATATAATGAATAAAATCTTTTAATTGATCTTCCACTCTACACTACTCCCCATTTTCATAGAAAAACATCATTCTATTTACGAAAGCATCCTTTGCCGGTTCTTCATTCCCTGATACTTTTTCTACAGTCTCTTCTTTAGGTTTTTCATAACGATGATAGCTTTCATATTCTTCATTTATCCATAGTATAGCGAAATAAAACAAAATCGTACAACTTGTAAATAATAAAAATACTTTTATTCCATCAAAAGTTAATTTTAAAGCTCGGCGCATTGTAAATTCCTCCAAAATATAAGTTATTACAACATATGCCAAGCTTTCACCAATTTATACCTTATTCAAATAAAAAACCTCTTCCTAGATAAATAGGAAAAGGTTATTTTTCATCCGTTTCATTTTCTTGACAATTTTTACAAATCCCATGGAATGTTAAACGATGATCTTTCACCTTAAAGCTCCAGTCTCGTTCTACTTTCCTTTCCACTTCACCAAGTAAATCTTCTTGTATTTCTTGTACAGCACCACATTGTGTACAAATCAAATGATGGTGGAAACGCTGCGCACCTTCTTGGCGTAAGTCATAGCGTGAAACACCGTCTCCGAAGTTAATCTTATCGACAACTTTTAACTCAGATAATAGTTCTAAAGTTCGATAGACGGTTGCTAATCCGATCTCTGGCGACTTTTCTTTTACAAGGAGGTAAACATCTTCTGCGCTTAAATGATCTTCTTCATTTTCTAGCAGCACACGAACTGTTGCTTCACGTTGCGGTGTTAATTTGTAGCTCGCTGCATGTAATTGCTTCTTAATTCGTTCAATTCTTTCTTCCATTCGGTACTACTCCCTCCTCGCCACTCTTACACCATTATATCAGAAGAAGGGCTTCTGTCAAAAGAAAAAACAATAAAAACAAATTGATAATTATTCTCAAAAAGTATTTATTTTTTATTAATAGCCTCAACGACTTCTTTCATTAAAACTGGTGATGCGTAAGCCTCCACACTAGAAGCAAGTGCTAACACCACTCCAATTACGAGAAAGAAGCATGTATAACGGATTAATAATGGTAATAGTGGCTCGGTTATTTTTCTAATAAATTGATGCCTAATCATCCGTAAAGAAAAACTTGCAGCAATAGTTGTCATAACGAGAAAGACTGGAATGATAATTAAATTTTGTGGCAAAACAGATACAAAAGCTAATAATAGTCCATTCCATCCATGCTGACTTACTAAAAAACCAACTGTAAATCCAACGACAACTCCTTTTACAAATAATAAAATAAAAATAAGTGGTAATCCAATAATTGAAATCCCTAAAATCCAAATAAATCCGATGTATTTTAATTGCGAAAAGTAACTTTCTCGAAACATTTCGCCTGCAATGGCAAATTCTCCTTTAGAGACTTGTCCAAAAAAACGTTGTAAATAAAATGATAAATCTTGTTTTTGATTGATTTGTAAACTATTCACCAGAATGGCTCCGAATATTACTCCCATCAATAATAAAACGGCGTTAAATATATATAATGAAGAGTTTTCCTGTATGTGAGACATTACACGGTCTTGCCAATTTTTTCGCCACATTTTTCTTCCCTCCGTTCACACTCTTATTAAAAATGTATGAAAGAAAGAAAAAAGTATGACGAATTAACATTGAAATTCCGCTCTACTTTGCTAAACTAAAAAGTAGAGAATAGGAGGGATTTCTCTTGAAACCATTATTATTAGATTTTCCAACATTATTTCAAACTGAACGCTTGCAAGTTCGTAAACCATTTCCAGGTGATGGTGCAGAAGTATATGAAGCAATCCAAGCTTCTCTAGAAGACTTAGTACCGTGGATACCAATTAACGCTGAAACAGAAGAGAGTGCTGAAGAAATTGTTCGCGAAGCTCACGGACAGTTTTTACTTCGTGAAACACTTGATTTTCACTTATACGATAAAGTATCTGGTACATTCATCGGAGCAATTACACTAAAGCCTGAAATCTGGGATATTCCAAAGTTTTCACTTCACTTCTGGCTACATAGTGCCTATACAAAACAAGGCTATATGACCGAAGCTGTTAAAGGTGCAATTCAGTTCGCCTTTGATAAACTAGGCGCTAGAAGAATTGAAATTCGTACTGATGCAACAAATATAAATGCATGTAGCTTAGCAGAACGTCTAGAATTCATTCTAGAAGGGACAATGGAAAATGATTTCCTAGCACCAGATGGTAGCTTACGTGATGCACGTGTATATGCAAAAATCAATTAAAAAACACTCGCCTTTGGCGAGTGTTTATTTTTGTAGTTGTAAATATTGTACTGCAAACATCGTCTTCGCATCATGAATACGAAGATCTTTCATAAGAGTAATCGCTTCTTCTAACGATACTTCCATTAATTCCACAAACTCATCTTCATCTAACTCAGCTTTATTTTCTTTTCTTGTCAAACCTGTCGCTTTATATACATATAAAATTTCATCTGCGAATCCTGGAGATGTATAGAAAGAAGTAATGAGCTCCATATTTTCACATACATATCCTGTTTCCTCTTCTAATTCACGAACTGCTGTTACCTCAGGTTTTTCACCAGGTTCTAACTTGCCAGCCGGAATTTCTATAATCGCCTTTTCAAGTGCTTTACGATACTGCTCAACAAGCACAATTTTCCCCTCATCAGTAATAGCAATAATAGCAACTGCACCAGGGTGATTTACAATTTCACGTTTACTCATTGCTCCATTTGGTAATACTACATCATCAACACGAACTTTTATAACTCTACCATCAAAAATTGGCTCAGTTTTTACTGTTCTCTCTGCAAGATTACTCATACTACTTCATCTCCCTGTTCTATTTCCTATTCTTTCCTCATACATTTTACCACATTGAAAGGAGCGTGATAGAAATGAAAGTTTATATTTTACCAAATCGCGTCACTTTAGTCGGAAAAGCATGGCAAATTCGCCATAAGCTAAAGCAATATAGCAAAGAGTATACAACTGTACAAGAGTGGATTACAGCAAATAAAGTGAAACATTAATCATGCTTTTACGGGCAGTTAATGCGAAGCGGAAAGTAAACGTTTGTCAACCTCTTTTCCCTCTCGTACAATAAAGGTAAGGAGGTTGACCTATGAAAAAACGTCAATTAGGAAACTCAGATTTGTTTATTACAGAAATGGGCCTTGGCTGTATGTCTCTCGGTACATCTGAAACAGAAGCTATGCATATTATCGATGAAGCTATCGATTTAGGAATTAATTTTTTTGATACAGCAGATTTATATGATTACGGATTAAATGAAGAATTTGTTGGAAAAGCCTTGAAGGGAAGAAGAGACCAAATTGTACTTACAACAAAGGTTGGAAATCGTTGGACAGAAGAAAAAAATGGCTGGTCTTGGGATCCTTCTAAAGCTTACATAAAGACTGAAGTAAAGGAAAGTTTACGTAGACTTCAAACTGATTATATTGACCTTTACCAACTTCATGGCGGAACAATTGAAGATCCAATAGATGAAACAATTGAAGCTTTTGAAGAATTGAAAAAGGAAGGTATTATTCGCCATTACGGTATTTCTTCTATACGCCCAAATGTCGTTCGTGAATATGCAAAACGCTCAAACATCGTTAGTGTACTAATGGAATATAACCTTTTAAATCGTCGTCCAGAAGAATGGTTCCCCCTTCTAAATGAACACCAAATTAGCGTCATTGCCCGCGGGCCACTTGCAAAAGGAATTTTAACTGACAATAATGCAAGAAAGATAGAAAGAGTAAAGGAAAAGGATTATCTCTCTTATTCTTACGATGAATTACATGCAACTCTAGCAAGTGTAAAAGAAATGATTGGAGAACGCTCTTTAACAGGAACAGCTATTCAATATTGCTTACATAATAAGACTGTTGCAGCTGTTATACCTGGTGCAAGCTCTCTTCAACAATTACAGGAAAATATACGAGCTAGCCAACAGTTACCTTTAACAAAAGAAGAATATATACAACTTCAAAAGATTGTTAAATATGACACATATGCTTTGCATCGTTAAAAATATCAAATTACCGATAAAACAGAAGACTGCCTCCAGTATTAGGAGACAGTCTTTTTTATAACGTATCATATTTATCAGGATTCGTTCCTACATGTAAATCACGATTCAACGTGTTAATTTGACGTATCTCTTCTTCATTTAGTGCAAAATCAAAAATAGTAAAGTTTTCTTTAATGCGAGATGGTGTAACAGATTTAGGAATCGTCACAATCCCGCTTTGAATATCCCACCTTAATATAACTTGCGCAGGTGTTTTTTCATATTTAGTAGCAATAGCCTGAATAATCGGGTGCTGAAATACTTCTCCGCCTCTCATTAATGGACTCCATGCTTCCATTTGAATCTGCTCACCTTGACAGAAATTACGCAACTCAAATTGCGTCAACATCGGATGAAGTTCCACTTGGTTTACCATCGGCTTCACTTTGCAATTTGGTAATAATAGTTCTAAATGATGTTTATGAAAATTAGAAACACCAATCGCACGCACTTTACCTTCTTCATACAATTTCTCTAAAGCTCGGTACGTATCAACATACTTCCCTCTTACCGGCCAATGTATTAAATATAAATCTACATAGTCCATTTGTAATTTTTTCAAACTCTTTTCAAACGCCTCGAGTGTCTCCTCATATCCTTGATCGTCGTTCCATACTTTTGTTGTAATAAATATATCTTCTCTTGGAATTCCTGATTCACGTATCGCCTCTCCGACACCGCTTTCATTTTCATATACAGTTGCTGTATCAATCGAACGGTATCCAACTTCTAACGCTGTTTTTACTGCTTGCTTTACTTCGTCTCCTTCTTTCGCTTTATATACGCCTAGACCAATCATCGGCATTTTCACGCCATTATGAAGTGTAGTTGTTGGAATATGCACAGTCGTCTCCCTTTCATTGTTACATTTTTTATAAGCCACAATTTTATTTCAACAAGATTCATCCCAAAAGTCAAAACATACGTACAGTTTACATAACACTTTTATATAGCTAAAAAATAGCGTGAACTCATTCATTCACGTTATTTTTTCTCCATTCTTTCGCTTTTTCATCCACATTGCGCACAAACTCATTTTTTCCTTCCGTATATAACGCGCCATCATATGTATACTTTTCGGCTAATTCTTTCTTTAAGGTTGCATATGCCTCTGCTTCTTCACAATGAGCCATCATATAATCACGAAATGCTAAATGCCTTACTATCTCTGGATTTCCTTTTTCAAACACGTGTAAATGATACGAGCGTTTTTCTTCAGTTCCATGAATAAAATATCGGCGTCTTGAAATACCATTTTCCCCTTTTACGATGTAACCAAGCTCTATAAATCGTTCATTCCACCCATCTACTCTTTCGATATTTTCTACTTCCATGATCATATCAATAATAGGTTTAGCTGCCAGTCCGGGAACTGACGTACTTCCAATATGATGAATTTTTACCGTTTCTGGCATCGCTGATTTTAATCTTTTAGCCTCCATTTGAAATTTTTCACTCCAATGGTTTTCATGTGGAACAACGACAATTTTTCTCATTCTAACTCCCCTTTTCTTACAAGCTCGTCAAAAAATGACCAGTGGTATTTCACTGATCATTTTTTTATTATTTAAAGTCTTTCCAAGTAAGGTTACTTTCACTTAGCAGTTCTTCAAATGATTTATTCTTTTCACGTTCTTTTTGTTCTTGGCGCTTTCTTTCCAGTTCAGCTGCCTCTTTTTCCTCTTCCCTCACTTGCAACTCTTTCTTCTTACTCTTTAATTGTTGCATGAGTGAATCATTTAATTGATCGCCTAATGTAAGTGTTTCTTTCTTTGGTTGATTCACTTGCGATTGTCTTTGCATTTGTCTTTGTTTCTTTTTCTTCATGCTACTCACCTTTTACTTTTTTCTCCATTATAGTAGATACACGATGAAATCGACAATAAAAAAGGGTCTTTACTCTATTATTCACTTTTTGTAAATATATTAATTTTTCGAAAAGACTAAATTTTTATGTAGCTATAATCCTATGAATCTATTAAAATTATGTCGTATGATGTCAGATTATAAAAAGAGGAGAATTATATTATGTGGAAAAAAATTATTCCTGCCGTTGCTGTTTTAAGCACTATTACTTTTTCAAGCGTATTTGCCGCTCCCCCATCTCAGAATCCAGCTGAACAAAACCGCTACATAGACGTACAAATGCTTGGTATTAATGATCTCCATGGACAACTAGATACTGTTAAAAAAATCAATAATAAAGAAGCTGGTGGCGCTGATTACTTAGCTACTTATTTAAAAGAACGTAAAAAACAAAACCCTAATACACTTCTCGTACATGCTGGTGATATCGTCGGAGCTAGTCCACCAGTTTCAGCATTATTACAAGATGAACCAACGATTGAATTTTTAAATGATTTAAAATTTGATGTTGGTACAATCGGAAACCATGAATTTGATGAAGGCATTGATGAAATGAAACGCCTCATTTACGGTGGATATCATGAAAAAACAAGGAATTTCAAAGGGGCTAACTTCCCCTATGTAGCTGCTAACTTCTATAACAAATCAACTGGCCGCTTATTTTTACCACCATTTACTGTAAAAATGGTAGATGGTGTTCCTGTTGGATTCATTGGTGTTGTTACAACTGATACACCAAATGTTGTTATGCCTACGATGCTTAAAAATGTACAAATTACTGATGAAGTAGAAGCAATTAATAAATCAACACAACAATTAAAACGCCTCGGCGTTAAATCGATCGTCGTTCTTGCTCATGTCGGTGGAACAACCGATGAGTCTGGGGTAACAAATGGCGATCTTACTCGAATTGCAAATGAAACAGACCCAGAAGTTGATGTTATTTTCGGTGGACATAGTCATACGTATGTAAATGGTACAGTAAATAATAAACTAATTGTCCAAGCAAATTCATACGGAACGGCTTTCTCAGACGTGGATGTAACAATTGATCGTAAAACAAAGGATATTGTAAAGAAAAAAGCTGAAGTTGTTACAACGTATCATGAAGGTGTAGAACCTGATAAACAAGTAAAGAAAAAACTAGATCAATATAAAGAAAAAATCGCACCACTTGTAAATGAAGTGGTCGGAAAATCTACAGCACCTATCGACCGTAAACAAAATGATGCTGGTGAGTCCACTCTTGGAAATTTAGTTGCCGATGCTCAGCGTCAAACGATGCAAACTCAAATCGCCCTCATGAATCCTGGTGGCATTCGTAATGACTTAGATGCTGGTGATATTACGTGGGGTGAGTTATACGGCATTCAACCTTTTGGAAATCAATTGATTAAAGTAGATTTAACAGGTCAAGACATTCGCGATATTTTAAATCAGCAATGGCAAAAAGGAACAACAAGAATGCTTCAAATTTCAGGTATTCAATATACGTGGGATGCAAATAAAACAAACGGTGAAAAAGTTACAAATATACGTTTAACAAACGGAGAAGAATTATCTCCATCTAAAACGTATAGCGTAGTTGCAAATGCCTTCTTAGCTTCTGGCGGTGACGGATTCGTATCATTTAAAAATGGTAAAAATGCAGAAACTGGTCCAAACGACTTTGAAGCGTTAGTCGATTACGTAAAACAATTAAAAGAACCAATTCAGCCAGTTATTGATGGAAGAATTCAAAAAGTAAATTAAGTGTTTCTCTAATAATAAATTTCATTTTTCACGCCATAAAGGATTTGTACTAATCCTCTATTTTATACGTAATATACATCATAAAAAGGATACTCGTTCTTCCAATGAACATAGTATCCTTTTTTTAGTTATCAAAATGTGATGTTTTGTCAACTTCATATTGCTGTAAAAATTGGTGCAACGCCTCTTCTACAAGTTTAGACTTTTGAATTCCTTTCGATTCTGATATAAGGTCCAATCTTGCTAATATTTCTGTATTAATAGAAAAGGTTCGTCTCTTTTTCTCTGTACTCTTACTCATAATTGGTGCAATTACTTCGCCTCTTTTTCTTAGTAACTCATAAATGCTTTGTAATTGCTCGTAAATTAATAATTGATAATCTGTTTTCTCATATTGAAGGGCGGTCGCTTCTTGGAGTTGTAAGTGACGTGGTTCTTCTCCATCTCCTACAAAAATACGTTTCTTCTGCTCTCCATCATATTCGTATCCAATCAATCTTAATTTCTTCGATAATGTATACGGGCTTATTTCAAGACGTTTTGCTATAATAGCGATGGATTCACGTCTATTTAAACCATCTATAATTTCTCCAATCGTCACAATTTCCCTCCTCCCGTGTTGAAATGACACTAGTATGGTATGTTACAATGATTTTCTAACAGTATATGCAAAATGAATAGCCTGTGCGATTCATACGATTTCACAAAAGGAGGTTTTCAATATGCTTTTTCGTAGCTACACCCCTCAGTTCTATAACGAAAACAAACAACTCATTCCTAATAGTATCGCTACGATAGAAAGCGTTATGATTAATAATCGAAAACAAACTCTCCTTATGCGTGGACAAAACGTAGAGCAACCTATTTTATTATGCTGTCACGGCGGACCTGGGATGGCACAAATCGGATTTATTCGCCATTTTCAAAAAGAATTAGAGAAGCAATTTATTGTTATTAATTGGGATCAGCGCGGGGCTGGTAAATCCTTTTCAATGAAAGATTTCGGAGCAAATTTCACAATCGAACAATTCGTTTCCGATGCAAAAGAAGTGATTCAATATGTACTTAAAAGGTTCAACAAACAAAAACTATTTCTCGCTGGTCATTCTTGGGGAAGTATTATTGGGCTTAACATAGCACATCAATATCCAAAGTATATCGAGGCTTACATCGGTATTGGGCAAATTGTACATATGAAACAAAATGAAGAATTGCTATATCAACATTTAATTCATTCTGCAAAAAAACATGATCATAAAAAAGCATTAGCTTCCCTTTTAAAATTAGGCAAACCACCATTTTTAGATACGAGACGTCTCATTATTCAAAGAAAGTGGCTTGGCACATTTGGAGGCGCAATCCAAAACGGATCTTCCTTTTCTTTCATACGAAAAGGTTTCTTTTCTCCTGAGTATACGCTATTAGATTGGTTCAAGTTTCTCGCAGGAAATTTAAAATCTGGCGTTTTATGGGAAGAAATGCTGACAATCGATTTCTTTTCTTCTATCTCAAGTTTATCTATTCCAGTTTATTTTTGTTCTGGTCGCTATGATTATCAAACTCCTTATGCACTCGTTCAGGAATATTGCGATATTATTGAAGCGCCTATAAAAAAGATGATTTGGTTCCCAAATTCAGCACATTCTCCTGATTTAGAAGAACCAGAATTATTCGCTAATTCTTTGCAATCAATTAAACAAGAGCTAGCTTTTCAGCATTAGTAACAAAAGGCTCTTTTACATTTCATAGAAAACATTTTATAATAATATGTCGCAAGTATGTATAAACATAGCAAAATGTTTCATATTTACTTGTCTTAACAGAATAAAAATTTAGGGAGATTACATTTATTATGAACGCTGTACTCGTCGCAGTAGCAATTATGCTATTGCTTAGTTTGTTACGTGTCCAGGTCATTGTCGCCATCATTGTTGGAGCTTTAACAGGCGGAATTATCGGCGGACTCGGTATTTCAGAAACGATTAACACTTTTACAACTGGTCTTGGAAACAGTGCTCCAATCGCTTTAAGTTATGCAATGCTTGGTGGTTTCGCTATTTCCCTTTCCAAAACAGGACTTCCAGATGCTATGATTCAAACTGCATTAAAATGGATTGGCAATGAACAAGACACGAAAAAACAAGTTTATTCTAAAATACTTATTTTATTCATTATTTTAACGATGGCTTGTTTCTCACAAAATGTGATTCCTGTTCACATTGCTTTCATCCCCATCTTAATTCCAGCACTTTTAAAAGTATTAAATGAGCTGAAAGTGGATCGCAGACTTGTCACATGTATTATTACATTTGGATTGATTACTCCTTATATGTGGATCCCTGCAGGATTCGGAAAAATTTATCATGACGTATTACAAACCAACGCTGCGCAAAGCGGCCTTACATTTGATGTCACACTTATTCCAAAAGCAATGACTATTCCAGCAATTGGTATGATTATTGGATTATGTGTAGCGGTATTCATTACGTACCGAAAACCTCGTACGTATGAAACAGAACAAATTCATACTACCGAAAATGAAATCGTTCCCTATACAAAACGTAGCATTACTTTCGGGTTATTATCTATCATTGCTACATTAACTGTTCAATTAACAACAGAATCAATGATTTTCGGTGCTTTAGCAGGTATTATCGTCTTATCGGTTAGTGGCAGTCTACCACTTAAAGAAGCAGATGCGATATTAACAAGCGGAATGCGTATGATGTCCTTTATTGGCTTTGTTATGATTGCTGCCGCTGGATTCGGCGCTGTTCTTCGAAAAACAAGACATGTTGAATCTCTGGTGCAAACGAGTGCACATATAATCGGAAATAACAAACCACTCGCTGCATTTCTTATGCTCGTTATTGGACTTCTCGTTACAATGGGAATTGGTTCATCCTTTTCAACCATCCCTATCTTAACAACCATTTTTGTACCTCTTTGCATTCAGCTTGGATTTAGTCCAATGGCCACAATTGCAATTATCGGTACAGCCGGAGCACTAGGTGACGCAGGATCTCCAGCATCGGATAGTACCCTTGGACCAACATCCGGTTTAAATGCTGATGGTCAGCACCATCATATATGGGATACATGTGTACCCACTTTTCTACATTACAATATACCGTTACTTATATTTGGTTTTATTGCCGCAATTACATTATAAAAAGGTGCGTATAAAACGCACCTTTTACTTTTTTATTTTTCCTTTTAATTGTTGAAAAGCTAATTTTCCATTATCTTTGACATAGCTTTCAATTGCCGGTAGTGATGAACCTATCCATTCACACTCTATGCTCCCATTAGGTCCAACAATTTTTAATTTATCTGGTATATGTATATTTAGAAATCTCGCTGACCGAATTAACTCAATAGCAATCTGATCACTTGAGGTTACAATTCCATCTATATACGGATTGTTTTGCAATAATGTAATAAATTGTTTATTTGTATACCCTTGTACACATTCTTCTCGATAAGAGATTCCTTCATCCCAAACAGCGTCTAAAAACCCTGCTATATAATCTTCCATTTCTTCACTTTCTTCTCCCTCACCGAAATAAGCAAGAAAGTGACACCCTTTCTCTTTTAATAAAGAAACAGCTCTCTGTCCACTTTCATAATAATTTCTATGTGATTGTTGCTCATCGATCACAACAAACGGAAATGGAATTTCTCCTACACTTTTAAAAACTGCTCTCGTCAAAATAACACCTGCAATGTTATTTTGCTTCAGCATATGTATGTATCTATCTTTATTCTCTATATTACAAATAATGATTTGATAGCCTTCTTTATATGCTATTTCCTCAATACAATGTAGCAAAGTGATGTTTGATTGGTTACATAAATTATCTACAAGTAATGCAATTATCGTTGAATTCTCTTTAAATAGTGGCTTCGCTGCACTGTTTGGCCTATAACGTAATTCTTCAATTGCTTCCTTTACTTGTTTTACTGTGTCCTCATGAACGTATCCTTTTTCATTAATAACTCGTGAAACGGTTGCGACTGAAACACCTGCCAATTTTGCAACATCACGTATAGTTGCCACATCGTCACCCCTTAATATGGTAATAGATTACAATTTTACGGTAACCTAAATTACACTATCCGTCAAGATTAATAACTCATATTTCTGAAAATTGTTACATCATTTGACTAAATGATACTCCAACTGAATTTCATGTAAAATTGGGATATTATCATATCCAATACGTGGAATTTCTTTCTTTATTTTTCGTGCCTTCTCTACCGCATTCACATATAAATTAGTCATTACAAAATTACGTTTTTGGTAAAATCGTAACGCATTCATATTATCATTTGTTGTAATAAGCCAAACCTGTCTGCACCGCTCTTCTTCTGCAACTTGTAATACACAATCCACAAGTTTCGTCCCCTATTCCTTTTCTTTCTTCAAAGCTATCTAGCGATACAATTTCACACATATTTCCAGTCACTTCATACGTTATAATTCCGATTATTCTGTCATCTGAGAGCGCAACAAATCCTGGCAACTCTTCTAACTGATGTCCCTTACCACGTGAAACCATCAATGAACTTCCCCAGTTCTTACACATGAACATTCGGATTGTTTCTTTCATCGCTGGCGTAATTTTTTGTATATGCAGCATTTCCTATTTCTCCCCTTTTATATCATTGTGATACAATATAAGTGTATCACATGTAACGGTATTTGGAGGATGAGGTAAAGTATGAAACGTTTTTTTGCAGCATTGTTTACTATACTAGGTGCAATAACTGCCCTTGGGATTTTCTTTACAAATAAAGTGATGTACTTAAAGAAAAAAACAGAGGAAGAAGTACTCGAAAGAGAAACGAAAAAACATTTTCGTATAGAGGATTTTGATGCTCTTCATAAAGAAGAAATTCATATCCCTTCACAATTCGGATACGACCTTCACGGATATTACATTCCTGCTGGTCATTCCAATAAGTTTATGGTTTTTTGCCACGGTGTAACTGTAAATAAAATAAACTCTGTAAAATATGCAAACTTATTCTTAAAAAGGGGATATAATGTCCTCATTTACGATCATCGTCGTCATGGTAAAACTGGCGGAAAAACAACAAGCTATGGATACTATGAAAAGCATGATTTGAAATCCGTAGTTGACTGGCTAAAAAACCGTTTTGGAACCAATATTACACTTGGTATTCATGGTGAATCTATGGGAGCCGCAACAATTCTTCAATACGCAGGACTTGTAGAAGATGGCGCTGATTTCTATATTGCAGATTGTCCTTTCTCTGATTTTCACGGACAATTACAGCACCGTTTAAAGGTTGAATTCCATTTACCAAAATGGCCTTTATTACCTTTAGCAAACGCATTTTTAAAAGTTCGTGACGGTTATACAATTCGTGAAGTTTCACCAATCGACTGTATAAAAAACATTAACAATCCCGTTCTCTTTATTCATAGTAAAGATGACGACTATATTTTAGCTGATATGACAAAAGCGTTATATGAAGCGAAAGAAAATAATAAGCAACTTTATATTGCAGAACACGGTGCACACGCTTGCTCTTATAATGAAAATAAAGAAGAGTACGAAGCAGCCATCGATCAATTTTTAAACACATATGTGAAAGAAACAAAAAACAGGCTTGCATAAGCCTGTTTTTTTATTGCGCTAAAACGTCTGTAACTTGTTCCATATTTTCAGAAATCCATTGCATTGCATCATCTAACGTTGGAAATTCTGTCGTTTGAAATGTTACTTCATCTTGAAGTAACCAAACATCCTTTACCTCTTGCCCTACACCTGCAATGGACCAATGTAACAAACTATATGGATGATTATCATTCAAAAATGATGCCCACGTGCGCTCATTTGCAATGTTTCGTAATGTATGTAATTGTTTATCCATCTCTCGTCACCTTACTCTAGTCAGTTATGAAAACTATTATAACACTCTCTTCTTTCTCAAACAAAGCGCTCTTTTTTCCCCGCTATTTGTGGGCAGTAAAACTCCCACCTCAAAATTCGGCTGAAACAAAGAAGTTAGGCGGGAGATTAACTACCCCTAAAAGCCCGATTGGTTCAAATAATAATTAGTGGGGGATGCCTCCCCCACTAATTAAAGTTTCACTTTATATTGCCAAGCACTTCCCTTGATTATATGATGAAATTAAGCGTTTGGGAAGGAGGGATAACGTTGGCAAAAGTACAAATTAAAGTAAATGATAATGGCTCTTTTCGCGTTACAGGGGACGTGGAATTAATCGACTCACAAGGGAATGTATTCCCAGCAAAACCGGCATTTTCTTTATGCCGTTGTGGTTTATCAAAAAATATGCCTTATTGCGACGCTTCGCATAAAGGTAAATTCGAGTCTGTTGTTAGAGCACCAGAGGCAGAATAATTTTACATGTGACATGCACATTTTTTTGTGCATGTTTTTTCTTTTTAGCAACTCCGTTATATCCCTTCTCCTTACAACATTTCTAATACTTTTATTTCCATTCCAGCCTGCATATATTTTCACACAATTCTTCACATTCGAATATTTTTTACTAGCCTTTTATTTTTTTTGTGCTATAATTTGAGCAAACAGCATCCTTCGGGGTCGGGTGAAATTCCCAACCGGCGGTGATGAAGTGAAAACTTCTAAGTCCGTGACCCGTTTTCAACTCGAAAACGGTGGATCTAGTGAAACTCTAGGGCCGACAGTATAGTCTGGATGGGAGAAGGATATGTTTCTAGTTTTTTATATAGTGAATACACTTTTATTTCAGTATGCATATTTTTAAAGATTCATTTTGATTCTTTATATATGTTTAATTTCCTATACTTATTTTTTATACTGAAATAAAAAGAGACAACTAGCGTTTAAAAATTCGATATTTTGCTAGGTTTTTTTCTTATGCAGAAATATCAATTATCGTTAGGTTTCTTTCCTATGCTTTCGTATTCAAACTATATTTCTAGAAATCACGTCTCCCAAACCCCAAGGATATTAAATCCTTGGGGTTTTTTGATTTTTTTAGGAGAGGTGAAGAAAATGACAGATCAAGAATATATGAGGATTGCCCTGCTGTTAGCAGAAGGAACATCAGGACAAACAAGTCCAAATCCTATGGTTGGTGCTGTTGTTGTAAAAGATGGAAACATCGTTGGTATGGGGGCTCATTTACGAGCTGGTGAAGAACACGCAGAAGTTCATGCCCTTCAAATGGCTGGTCAGAACGCCAAAGACGCTACCGTTTATGTAACACTGGAACCGTGTAGCCACTTTGGAAAAACACCACCTTGTTGTGAATTGCTCATCGAAAAAGGAGTTAAGCGTGTTGTAATTGCTACTCTCGATTGTAATCCGCTCGTTTCTGGTAACGGAAAAAGAAGATTAGAGGAAGCTAGAATTGAAGTAACTACCGGTGTTCTTGAAGCAGAAGTAGTTTTATTAAATCGCTACTTTTTTCACTACATGAAAACGAAACGCCCTTTTGTAACAATCAAAACAGCGATGAGCTTAGATGGAAAAACAGCAACTGTAACTGGTGAAAGTAAGTGGATTACAGGTGAAGAAGCACGTGCTGATGTTCACCAATATCGCCATATACATGATGCAATTCTTGTTGGAGTGAATACAGTTATAGCTGATAATCCTCATTTAACAACAAGAATTCCAAATGGTGGGAAACATCCTATTCGCGTTGTTTTAGATACCCATTTACGAACACCACCATCTTCTCATGTTATAACAGATGGTTTAGCACCGACATGGATTATTGTCGGTAAGGATGTAAAGAAAGAGAAGATATCTTCTTATGAATCTAAAAATATAGCTATATTCCAAATGGAAACGAAGCATATAGAAATCGAGGACCTTCTTTCCTTTCTTGGAGAAAAACAAATTCTTTCTCTATTCGTTGAAGGTGGCCAATCGATTCATGCAAGTTTCTTAAAAACAAACAATTTTAATGAAATTGTAACCTATATAAGCCCGAAATTAATTGGTGGGAAAGATGCTCCTACTTTATTTGGAGGAAATGGTTTTTCAAAATTACAAGATGCGCTTACCTTGAAAATTCAAGAGATGAAACAAATTGGTGATGATATAAAAATCGTTGCGAATGCCCGAAACGAGGTGACAAAATGTTTACAGGAATTGTAGAAGAATTAGGAACGATAGCAAACATGCAACAAAGTGGAGAAGCGATGAAATTAACGATTCATGCAAAGAAAATTTTATCAGATGTTCACTTAGGTGATAGTATCGCGGTTAACGGTATTTGCTTAACTGTAACAAGCTTTACAACTACTTCATTTACAGTTGATGCAATGCCTGAAACGATGCAGTCGACATCACTTCGCATGCTTAAACCGCACTCTAAAGTAAATTTAGAGCGAGCAATGGCTGCAAACGGACGATTCGGTGGACATTTCGTTTCAGGACATATTGATGGCATCGGAACGATTTTAAATAAAAAACAACATTACAATGCCGTCTATTACAAAATAGCAATTTCTGATGAACTGCTGCGCTATTGTTTGCATAAAGGATCCATTGCTGTTGATGGAACGAGTTTAACGATATTTGATATAGACGAATCTTCCATAACGATTTCACTCATCCCGCACACAGTAAGCGAATCTGTCATTGGAGAAAAAAATGCCGGAGATATCGTAAACATTGAGTGTGACATGATTGGTAAATATATCGAACGCTTTATTACTAAACCTACAAAACGAGTAGGTTCAATGACTGAAAGCTTTTTACAAGAAAACGGATTTCTATAAGGGGGAAGCACAATGTTTCATCGTATTGAAGAAGCTCTAGAAGATTTAAAACAAGGTAAAGTCGTTATCGTATGTGATGATGAAAACCGAGAAAATGAAGGCGATTTTATTGCTTTAGCAGAGTACATTACACCAGAAACAATTAATTTTATGATTACACATGGCCGTGGTCTCGTTTGTGTACCGATTACAGCAGGGTACGCAGAACGTCTACAATTAGAACCAATGGTATCTCATAATACAGATTCACATCATACTGCGTTTACAGTGAGCATTGACCATGTTTCTACAACAACAGGGATTAGCGCTCACGAACGTGCAACTACGATACAAGAATTGTTAAACCCCGCATCAAAAGGCGCTGATTTCAATCGACCTGGACATATCTTTCCATTAATTGCGAAAGAAGGCGGTGTCCTGCGTCGTGCAGGTCATACAGAAGCTGCTGTTGATTTAGCGAAGCTATGCGGTGCCGAACCAGCTGGAGTTATTTGCGAGATTATAAATGAGGACGGCACGATGGCACGTGTACCTGATTTAATAGAATGCGCAAAACAATTTGATATAAAAATGATTACAATAGAAGATTTAATTGCTTACCGCCGCCATCATGAAACACTTGTGACGAGAGAGGTGGAAATTACATTACCTACAGATTTCGGTACTTTCCACGCAATTGGCTATTCTAACTCATTAGATACGAAAGAACATATCGCACTTGTAAAAGGTGATATTTCAATAGGTGAACCGGTACTTGTGCGTGTTCATTCTGAATGCTTAACAGGAGATGTATTCGGTTCACATCGCTGCGATTGCGGACCACAACTCCATGCAGCACTTGCTCAAATTGAGCGTGAAAAAAAAGGTGTTCTTCTTTATATGAGACAAGAAGGAAGAGGCATTGGGCTTCTTAATAAGCTTCGTGCTTATAAATTACAAGAAGAAGGATTCGATACTGTAGAAGCAAATGAAAAACTCGGCTTCCCTGCTGATCTTCGTGATTACGGTATCGGAGCACAAATATTAAAAGATTTAGGTTTACAAAGTTTACGATTATTAACGAATAACCCAAGAAAAATTGCTGGCTTACAAGGTTACGATTTAGAAGTAGTCGAGCGTGTACCGTTGCAAATGCCAGCAAAAGAAGAGAATAAATCGTATTTACAAACGAAAGTAAACAAATTAGGACACTTACTAAACTTATAATTAAAGGAGAGATTTATTATGGTATTCGAAGGTCATTTAGTTGGTACAGGATTAAAAGTTGGAGTTGTTGTTGGACGTTTTAACGAATTTATTACAAGTAAGTTACTTGGCGGCGCTTTAGACGGATTAAAGCGTCACGGTGTAGAAGAAAATGATATTGATGTTGCTTGGGTTCCTGGTACATTTGAAATTCCTTTAATCGCTAAAAAGATGGCTAGTAGCGGAAAGTATGATGCTGTTATTACATTAGGTACTGTAATCCGAGGTGCTACAACTCACTACGATTACGTTTGTAATGAAGTAGCAAAAGGTGTTGCGTCTTTATCACTACAAATGGACATCCCAGTTATTTTCGGCGTATTAACGACAGAAACAATTGAACAAGCGATTGAACGCGCAGGTACGAAAGCTGGTAATAAAGGATATGAATCAGCTGTTGCTGCAATTGAAATGGCTCACTTATCAAAACAATGGGCATAAAAAAAGAGGCTTCGGCCTCTTTTTATTTTTTTACCTTTTTTTGTACATCTTTTATTAATTCATTCATCGTTTTTCCTTCTGTTTTTATATGAAGAGCTTGTGCTGTTCTCCATACATTCTCTCTTTTTTTCGCTTCTTCTATAATAGTAATTTCTTTTCTAACTTCCTTTAAATCTTTTCCTTCCGTTTTCAATCCAAAATGTTCAGCTTTCGTTCGAAAGTGTTGTTCGATTCTTTGTTGCATCTCTTTTTGTTCAGGATTTTCAGCAGCCTTAACTGGATCAGAACTTATTGCTTTTATTAAAATTAAACAAGTCATAATCGCTAATATGTATTTGTACATGTAAAATCCTCCAACCCAATATAAATTACATATTTACTATGTACAACTAGGGCTTGGAAAATTCGTCCACAAAAATTCTTTTTTTCGTTCAAAAACCAATAGTAACAGGCGTTCACAACTATTTATTACATTTTATTTACAAAAAAAGCAAACCCTTTTACAAGTTTGCTTTTTCATCTATCTTATAATGCACACTCTTCAATCTCAAATCCTAAATCTGCAATCATACCCCAGTCTGCAGTCGGCTCTTGTCCAGCTGTCGTTAAGTAGTCCCCGACAAAAATAGAATTTGCTGCAAATAAACCGATTGGCTGTACAGAACGTAAATTGATTTCACGTCCTCCTGAAATACGAATTTCTTTTGTCGGGTTTACAAAACGCATCATTGCCAGTACTTTTAAACATTCTACTGGCGTTAACTCTTTTTGCCCTTCAAGAGGTGTTCCCTTTACAGCAACAAGGAAATTACAAGGGATAGAATCTGCATCTATACGTTGTAATTCAAATGCAATTTCAGCACGCTCTTCAATTGTTTCTCCCATACCAAAAATCGCTCCAGAGCATGGAGAAATGCCCGCTTGTTTCGCTTTTTGAACTGTATCAACACGATCATCATACGTATGAGTTGAACAAATACTATCGTAATTATTTTCATGTGTATTTAAGTTGTGGTTATAACGATGCACGCCCGCTTCCGCTAAACGTCCTGCTTGATCTTCATTTAAGAAACCTAAACAACAACAAATCTTCAAGTCTGTCGTTTCACGAATTTCCTTAACTGCTCCAATTACGTGATTTACCTCTTTATCCGTCGGACGACGACCAGACGCTACAATACAATATGTACCTGCTTTACGGCGTATTGCTTCATGTGCCCCTTCTACAATCTTCTCCTGCGTTAACCATGCATATTTATCAATCGGTGCTTCTGAAATAATAGACTGTGAGCAATATCCACAATCTTCAGGACATAATCCAGATTTCGTATTAATAATCATATTCAATTTTACTTTCTTACCAAAGTGATGATGACGAATGATGTAAGCTGCATTCATAATTTCTAGAACTTCTGTATCATCAGCTTCTAATATCGCTATTGCATCTTCTTTCGTAATCATCTTCTCTTCCACTACGTCGTATGCAAGTTTTTTCCAATCCCTTTTTGTTTGTACTTGTTTCATTTCATCTCTTCCCCTCTTTTGTTATATGCATAAATAAAGCATGATACGTTGCCATTATCCCTTCTTTTCCCGTGAAGTCTCTTTCGTATATGCGCAGCATCGCACGAAAGAGTGAGGGACTTTGACAATATGATCCTTCATTGCTATTAGTCGCTCCTACTTTTCGAATAGAATGTAGAAACTCCTTAACTTCTGTAAAACTCTCTATGTAACATGTTTCAGAAATATGCACATCCCCTGTTTCTATCTTGCATATATGAAGCAACTGATCTTTCGAATAAAAACGTTGACCAATCGATGTTTCATTTTTTATATTTCTTTCTTCTTTCGCACGTTGGAACGAAGCATGCAATTCTTGAAATGTTTCATGTCCAAACGTTGAAAAGAGTAATATCCCATCTATAGACAAATGTTGAAATAAATTTCTTAACACTTGTTGTAAATTATTTAACCATTGAAATGTAGCATTTGAAATAATGACATCATATGATTCTTCTAATCGTAATCGCTCAATATCTTCACAGTGAAACGTTACATTTTTTACATTTTGTCTAGTTTGCGCAATTGCAATCATACTTTCAGCAAAATCAACTGCTGTAATATGTGCTTTCGGAAATAACTTTGATAATTGCTCTGTTACATACCCCGTCCCGCACCCCAGTTCTAAAATACGTATTGATGCCGTTTCACTATATCGTTCCTTTAAGATTGAAAGTAATGAATGTGCCATCTTTTTTTGTACATTTGCATATCGATCGTAAGATACGGCTGCCCCATTAAACCGTTTTTGTAGTAACGTTTTGTTGATCATGTCGTATCCCCTCTACAAATTGAATCGTCTCATTTGCGCAATATTCAAAATTCGTTACACATAACGCATGCCCTGCATCACTTACTACTTTCAGCTCGCTGCTGCTATTCTCCGTCATACTACGTGCCGCAGACAATGGGCATATTACATCCTGTTCTCCGTGAATAAGTAGTATAGGTACTTTAATTTCTTTTAGTTCTTCTCTCATATCTGTTTCTATTAAATAATCCAAACCTAGTTGTAAAGACTGAATAGAATCACCTTTAAAACGGTCTACAATGTCTTCAAAGTTTTTATTCTCTTTTAACTCATCTTTCGTAAACATATTTTCATAAAACCGCTTGAGCGTATCTTCTTTCCTTCTCGCCAAATTCCTTTTCAGCCGTTCTACATGCAAAGCATTCCATCCGTTACTGTAATCGCTCGTATTTGTAAATTTAGCAGTACCACCAATTAATACGATGCCTTTTGCCTTAATCTTTTTATAAGCTTCAACTGCTGCTAACGCTCCTAGTGACCAACCAACTAAAATTACGTTGTCGTTATGCGCTACATCTATAATTCGTTCCACAAATTCACTTCGTTCGTTCACATTACGCCAATCTATGCATTGAACAGGATATCCTTTAAAATACGGAAGTACTAAATCCCAAATATTCTCTTCCATTCCCCATCCGGGGATAAAAATAATCTTTAGCTCGTTCATACGAAAATCTCCTCTTCTTTCGCAATGTGAATAATTCGGTCAATAGCCCATTTTAAATCAGCTATTGTATGTTGCGATGTAACTGCAAAGCGAATTCGAGAACTATGAACCGGCACAGTTGGCGGACGAATTGCAATGGCCGCAATCCCTGCCTCTTGCAACCTTTTACTAAACCGTAAAGCATGTTCATTTGAACCGACTACAATCGGTACAATATGAGTTGAGCTATTCCCAATATCAAAACCAGCATCCCTTAATTTAGTTCTGAAGTATTCTCCATTTGCTATAAGGTTCTCTCTTCTTTCGTTATCTTCTTTTACAATTTCAATTGCTTTTTGCACTGCTCCTAACGTACTTGGTGGTAAAGCTGTAGTAAAAATAAAGCTTCTCATCATATTTTGTAAATACTCTATATAAATTTCATCACCTGTCAAATACGCACCATAACACCCTAAAGCCTTGCTAAACGTCCCCATATGTATATCAATTTTTTGAGCAAGATTTTTTTCTATATGAGATAACCCAGCTCCGCCGATTCCATATATTCCACTCGCATGTGCTTCATCGACTATAATGATTGCCCCGTATTTCTCTTTCAGCTGTACTAAATCTCTCAAATAAGCAGTATCACCATCCATACTAAAAACGGTATCAGTTACGATTAATTTCCGCTTTTCAGGTGACGCTGTTTTCAACAGCTTCTCTAAATGATCCAAATCATTATGACGATACCTTTTATGCTCTGCCCCGCTTAATATGATTCCATCAACAATACTTGCGTGATTTAACTTATCACTAAAAACAATATCGTGCCGAGAGGCTAAAGAAGATATGGCACCTATATTTGCCGTATACCCACTATTTACAATTAAAGCTCTTTCAGTACCTTTCCAGTCACATATGCTTCTCTCAACCTCTTCATATAATGGATGATTTCCTACAACGAGACGAGAGGCAGTCGCTCCAGTTCCACATCTTTTTGTACAGGCAATAGCAGCTTCTTTTAACCTTTCATCTCCAGCTAACCCTAAATAATTATTTGACGCTAAATTTAACATCCTTTTTTTATCTCGAATAAGCCAAGTCTCTTCTGCCTTCTCTGTTACATATAAATTTCGATACTGCCCTTGCTCATGTAATTGTTGTAATTTAGATTGAAGGTGCGCCCGCCACGTTTGATTCATTTTGGATAAACTCCTCTAATTTTGAAATCATAATATGTTCTTTTGCAGATTCTAATACTTCTTCTTTCGTAAACTCACCTTCAAAGAATGGTAATAATCCTAAAACTGGTACCCCGCTCAGCTCTTCAATCATCTCTTTATTTTCTTGCACTCTTTCCATTTCACATTCTTTGCAACCTGATAAAATGACACCCGCTACGGTTAAGCCATGCGCCTTTGCGTAAGCAATCGTTAACACTGTATGATTTACTGTTCCTAATGTAGGACGAGCTACTACAATAAGAGGCAACTGTAATTCTTTTGCAAAATCAATTACTAAAGCATCTTCTGTATATGGAACAGCAAGCCCACCTGCTCCTTCTACAAATAAGCTATTAAACTCTTTTAATAGTTCATTATAGCAATCAGTAATTTCTTTTAACTTTACTACTCTTCCAGCTCTTTTCATGGCAAGTCTCGGAGCAAGTGGTTCTTCAATAGAATAAGGGCAAATTTCATTTTCTTGTGTCGGTACACCTGATAGTACTTTTAATCTTGCCGCATCTCCCTCAGGGTTTGATGCAACATGCCCACTTTGCAACGGTTTATATACCCCTACGTTATATCCTAATTCTCTAAATACACCTGCTATAGCACCTGCAACTACTGTTTTTCCAACTTCAGTATCAGTTGCTGTTATGAAAAAACCACTCATTATTCTCCCTCCGTAACATCTGAGATTGCCTTATATAAAATGCGTAACATATCATCAATCTCTTCAAAAGTAGAAGCAAGTGGTGGCATAAATACAATCGTGTTACCTAGCGGTCGTAAAATCACACCCAGCTCTCTTGAGCGTTTACATACTTGAACACCGACTCTTTCTGTCCAGTCAAACGCTTCTTTCGTTTCCTTATTCTTCACAAGCTCAATACCAACCATTAATCCGCACTGACGAATATCACCTACATGTTTATACGCAAAGAGCTTTTCTAATTGCGCTGCCACATAATCCGTTTTACGTGCCACTTCTTCTATTAAATTTGTTTTTTCATATAGTTCTAGATTCGCGATTGCTACGGCACACCCTAACGGATTACCTGTGTAGCTATGTCCATGGAAAAATGTTTTTTGTTCTTCATATTCTCCTAAGAAGGCATTATATATTTCATCTGTCGTTACCGTAACTGCAATTGGTAAATATCCACCTGTTAAACCTTTCCCAGCAGTTAAAATGTCTGGCGTCACATTTTCATGTTCACACGCAAACATTTTCCCTGTACGCCCAAATCCAGTCGCTACCTCATCTGTAATAAATAATACATTGTACTTAGTACATAAATCGCGCAGTCCTTTTAAATATCCTTTTGGCATTGTAATCATTCCGCCAGCACCTTGCATTAATGGCTCTACAATGATGGCAGCTACTTCTTCATGCTTTTCTTTCAACAATTCTTCCATTTCTTCTAAATGGCTTTTTACAATTTCCTCCTTATTATTTCCGTAAGGAGAACGATATGTATATGGATACGGCATTTTAATCGCATCAAATAAGAGCGAACTATACACTTGGTGAAACAAGTCTATTGCTCCTACTGAAACAGCTCCAATTGTATCACCGTGATATGCTTCTTTTAATGTAACGAATCTTTGTTTCTTTGGTTTCCCTTTATGCTGCCAATATTGGAAAGCCATCTTAATTGCAATTTCAACAGCGGTAGAACCTGAATCAGAATAGAATACCTTCTTCAATCCATCTGGTACAACCTCAATAATTTTTTCTGCTAATAAAATAGATGGAACGTTAGCAAGTCCTAACATAGTAGAATGAGCAATTTTATTTAATTGCTCACGAATTGCTTCATCTAATTCCGGTACTTGATGTCCGTGAACATTTAACCATATAGATGAAACACCATCCCAATATTCATTACCATTTACATCGTATAGTTTTCTTCCCTCTCCACGTTCAATAATGACAGGATCTTCTTCTAAATAATCTTTCATTTGTGTAAATGGGTGCCATACGTAAGCTTTATTTTTCTCTGCTAATTCTTCATATGTATAAGATGATTTTTCAATCGTTCTACTATTTATTGTCACAACTGTCACCCCTAATGTTAACTTGTTTATAAATATAGTTAACATTAAATCCGAATGACTGTCAATTATTTTAAAATCAAATAGTTCTTAAAAAAGAACAACTTATCATACGATAAGTTGTTCTACTTTCCATGCTGTATCTTTCCAATTTCTAAAATAATTTCTTCATCTTTTTTCCCCTCTGTATCAATTCCAAGTTGCTTAGCGTGCTCAATTAATAAATCATGACGCTTCTCAAATCTAGCGGTATTTACTTCTTTCGTAACCTCTTCTTTTGTTTTCCCCTCAGTAGAAACTCCTAGTTTTTCTGCTGCTTTTTCCATTGATTTCTTCTCTTCTATTTCTTTTACTTTCTTCACTTCTGACTGTTGTATTTGCTTTTGTTTCAACTGCTCTGATTCAGCCGCAAAAGCTGTGTAAATTCCAGCACTTCCTCCAATAACTAATAAAGTGGTAAAAAGAATTATTTTTTTCTTCACTCTTTGCTCCCCCTTTCAAATTCATTATAACGTACATTTTTACAGCGTTAAAAACAATTATCCTTTATTTCCCTAAAAAAAACATTTAATATTTTTATTGACATGTAAGATGAAAATATGATAAAAATTTAACTAACATCATATGAATCGGCGTTGATAGGATTTAGTAGTATTTCGATTTCTGATTTCAGAGAGCTGGTGGTCGGTGCGAACCAGTACAGAGCGAATTATGAATTACCCCCTGGAGCTTCTTTTACGAAACGTGAGGAGTAGTGAAAGACGGTTATAGACCGTTATGTCTAAAGAGTGGTGAAACGACACTGTTTCACAATTTAGGGTGGTACCGCGAATTTTTCGTCCCTGCATATATTGCAGGGGCGTTTTTTATTTTATAAGCGCATATCATATGACCCTTTATTTTGTGACGCATTCATTTCACAAGCTAGGGTGGTACCGCGATTTCTTCGTCCCTGCATAATTATATGCAGGGACGTTTTTTTATCCAATCATTTCCGTATCATATAGAAGGACTAACAATTACCGGTAATTTGTCACAAAATTCTAAATTTTAGAAGGAAATATACAATATTGGCGAATTTTATATAAAAAAGAGCTATTTTACATTACTTAGGAGGGGAAAACAATGGTTTCAAAAATTGAGTCTGTTCTTTTAACAATTTTTATCTTTTTCTGTATTGGTTTTAGTGTTATTCAATTAGAAGTTTCACCACACATCCCAATTTTATTTGGTATCGTTCTTTTATTAGCATTTGGATTCCTGAAGAGAATCTCTTGGTCTACTATGGAGAAAGGGATGATTAGTAGTATTTCAGCTGGTATTCCATCTATATTTATTTTCTTACTTGTAGGCGTATTAATTAGCGTTTGGATCGCAGCTGGAACTATTCCGACTTTAATGGTATACGGCTTCCAGCTTGTATCTCCAAAAATTTTCGTTCCAACTGTTTTTGTTGTTTGTGCAATTGTTGGAACGAGTATCGGTAGTGCTTTTACAACTGCTGCAACTGTAGGACTTGCTTTTATGGGAATGGGTACTGCCCTTGGATACGATCCAGCTCTTATTGCTGGTGCAATTATTTCTGGTGCATTCTTCGGAGATAAAATGTCTCCTTTATCTGATACAACAAACTTAGCGCCTGCTGTAACGGGTGTAGATTTATTTGAACATATTCGTAACATGCTTTGGACAACAGTGCCAGCTTTCATTATTGCATTTATCGCATTTTTCATTTTAGGAAGCGGATCTGGTGGAAACGTTGATTTCTCAGCATTTATTAACACATTAGAAAAAAATGCAACGATTTCTATCGTTACACTGATTCCTATTTTATTACTGTTCCTATTCGCATTTAAAAAGGTACCCGCAGTTCCAACATTACTTGCAGGAATTGTGGTAGGGATTATTATTCTCTTTATTTTTAAACCTAGCACTTCTTTAGCTGATTTAATGAAAATTATGCAAGACGGTTACGTTTCTAAAACTGGTATCAAAGACATTGATAGCTTATTATCTCGCGGTGGCCTGCAAAGTATGATGATGTCAATCGCTCTTATTTTCCTAGCTCTTTGTATGGGAGGATTATTACAAGGAATGGGTATTATAGCGCAGCTGATGAATATTATCTCTAGCTTCGTAAAAACTAGTACACGCTTAATTATTTCTACTGCTTCAACTGCAATCGGTGTAAACTTCTTACTTGGTGAGCAGTACTTATCCATCGTTTTAACAGGACAAGCATTTGCTAATAAATACGATGAAGTCGGTTTAGAACGTCGTAATTTATCACGAGTATTAGAAGATGCTGGTACAGTAATTAACCCACTCGTACCATGGGGTGTAAGTGGCGTATTCTTAACAAACGTTCTTAGCGTTCCAACATTCGATTACCTGCCATACGCAATCTTCTGTTTAGCATGTCCAGTCGTAACCATTATCGTCGGCTTTACTGGATTCGGTCTTTCATGGAAAAAAGAAAAAGCAGTACCAGTTTCATAATATAACAAAAAGGATTACCAAATCGGTAATCCTTTTTATATTTCTCGACTATCTATTCGCTTTCTTTCTTCTAAATAACATAAGTAATCCCACTCCAACAAACGCAAGACCAGCTCCAATTGTAGAAGCAATACTTGCACCTGTTTTCGGTAAATCACGTTCATCTTTTTCAGCTTCTTTATTTTCACTTACAGTTGTTGTTGTTTCTTTTGTATTTTGATCATCTGTTGTAGTTTGTCCAGATCCAGCATTATTTCCTTCACCTTTTGGTGGTGTTGTTGGATTTCCTCCATTATTTCCTTCACCCGTTGGTGGTGTTGTTGGATTTCCTCCATTATTTCCTTCACCCGTTGGCGGTGTTGTTGGATTCTCTCCATTATTTCCTTCACCCGTTGGTGGTGTCGTTGGATTTTCTCCACCAGTTTCTTTATCATCATTTTTCTTCGTTATATCAATTGCATATTTAGCAAATTCATTTTCAGATGGTCCAACATATGATATGTTCCCATCTTTCTTTATATACTTTTGTGCATTTGGTGAAGAATCAAATGTTGTATTTAATTTATCTGCAACAATCGGTTTAAACGTCCAATTTTGATCAGCTGCTGGATCAATATTTTTTATTTTTTGCATATACTTCACAATGATTTGACGTGTTTCATCTTGTGATTGGTATACAACTTCCCCTTCACTTACACCTGGGAACGTTTGACTACTTCCACGATAGTTATTTGTAGCGACGATGAACTTTTGATCATCAGCTACTGGCTTACCTTCATATGTCATATTTACAATACGATTCGTATTTGCATTTACAACTTTTCCATCTTTATCGTATTTCGCTGGTTGTGTTACATCAATTTCGTATTTTAAGCCATCTAAAATATCAAAGTTATATGTAGGATAGCCTATATTTACTAACGGCTGTTCTTCTGTTTTCTTTGGATCAATTTGATTAAACTGACCTGCAGACATTTCAAGCCATTCTTTCACTTGTGCCCCATTTACTTTTACAGCATATAACGTATTTGGATACACGTATAAATCTGCAACGTTTTTAATTGCTAACGTTCCAGCTGGAATATCCGTATAATATGTAGCACCGTTTCGGCCACCTGCTTTAAATGGTGCGCCTGCAGATAAAACCGGAATATCTTTAATCTCTTCGTACTCTGGTTTTTTAAGTTCTTGTTCTACATACCATTTTTGCGCATTTGTCACAATTTGTACGGAAGGATCATCTTGTACTAATGAAAAATAACTATTAATTGGTGCTTTCGTTGTACCTACAGGTGTATTTACATAGTCGATTGTCGCTTGATGCTCATCTTTAATTTCATTAACTAATTTTTGATCAGATTCTACTAATGGGGTACCTTTACTATTAGCAATCGGGCGAAGTTGTGGCTTAGATTGATCTTTTTGCACTTCCCATTTTCCGTTTACCTTTTTCAATTGCATATCAATAATACCTAAGTTACTACCAAAAACACCAGGCATTACGACTGGAACACCATTAAATACATCCTTCACTTCAGTATGTGAATGTCCCATTAATACTGCATCTACGCCTGGAACTTGTGTTGCTAAATGATATGATGCATTTTCCATTTTATTTACTTCTTTATATTCGCTCTTATCGACGCCTGAATGAGCCAATGCAACGATAATATCCGCACCCTCATTTTGCATTTTTTTCACCATTATTTTTGCTGTTGCGACGATGTCTTTCGCTTTTACTTTTCCTTCTAAGTTCGCTTTATCCCAGTTCATGATTTGTGGTGGAACAAATCCCATTACACCAATTTTCACTATTTGTTTTTGGCCTGCTTCATCCACTACTTCTTTCTTTAAAATATGATATGGTTTAAAATAATTTTCATCGTTCTCTTCCTTATCATCATGGTCAACTTTATATACATTCGAGTTAATAACCGGGAAATCCGTTTTTTCAATCACCTTGTTTAAATAATCTAAACCGTAGTTAAATTCATGATTCCCAAGAGAGATGACGTCATACTTCATTAAATTCATTACACGATATAATGGATGTGTATAACTAGGATCCACACGATTCTTCGAATCTTTTATTGTATTCGCTACGTAATCCCCAAGCGGTGTCCCTTGTAATGCATCCCCATCATCAAATAGGACAGAGTTTTTCACTTCTTCACGTGCTTTATTAACGAGTGTTGCAGTTTGCACGAGGCCTACTTTATTATCTGTTTTCGTTTGATAATAATCGTAATTCATTAAGTTAACGTGAATATCCGATGTTTCTAGAATTCGTAACTTAACTGTACTCTCCCCAGTGTTCTCATCTGCATGAGCTGTTGTTGGCATTACTTGCGGTGCTATAACACCAATCGCAAGAGTTGCTCCAGCTAGCATTTTTTTTGACTTTTTCACAAAAAATCCCCCTTATACAATTACCAAAAATAATGAAATGAATCCCTATCTGTCTCTAACCACATACCTTTTTTCTTCTATTAGAGACACAATTTTCATTTCACCCTGCGCTAACGAGTAGTCCCCTTAAACGCTCGATTGATGAAGACTAACAATTAATAGGAAATAAAGCTCCCACTAATTAAAATTTCACCTTATCTGACATTATCATATATAAAGTTCTTTCCTATCGTCAATATTTTTTGACAAACTTCAACAAATTTTCTGTAAAGTTATTATAAACTTTTCATAAACATATAATATGCCCTTACATTGCTAATACTGCTGAATATGATACAATTACCAATTACAAGGAGGATGAATTTATGAAAAGAGTCATCTTAACAATTGTTTGTCTCCTCCTTCTGATCATTTCTTATTCTTATTTTGAAAAGAACGACGAGACAAAACAAAATGAATCTGAAGAAAAAACAGAAAAAACATCTGCCCCAAATTGGATTGATAAGCAAACAAACGAATCTTTTTATCATCTTGTATTAGGTGATTCACTCGCTAAAGGATATGGATCGACACAAGGTGGATTTGCTGAATTAGCTTCTACGCAAATAGAAGCACAAATTCATAAACCAATTACAGTAGAAAACCTTGGGGTAAACGGTCTTACAACAGATCGTCTCGCTAAAAAAGTTCAATCAGAAGATGTAAAGGAAAAAATTAGAGCAGCAAATATCATTACCATTAATATTGGAGGAAATAATTTATTTCGTTTAAATCGTGATGTTGGTGTTATAGATGGTATAAAAATGTTAAATAAAGAAAAAGCTCATTTTGAAGCGGATGTAAAAAATATTGTAAAGACAGTCCGAGATCAAAATCCGGATGCTTTACTCATTCTTTCTGAACTCTATAACCCGTTACAACTCGATGACTCCATCGCAAGTTATGCAGATATGTTTTTAGACGGCTGGAATGAATCCGTTTATTCTATTGCAAAAGTGAATCAACCATCTATCGTTTTGCCAATTCGTAAATTAATATCGAATGATAAAAAAGATTTGCTCTTTGACCAAGTACACCCAAATGATAAAGGCTATACGATTATTGCCGATTCATTTACAAAAAAAGTGTTGGCCTACAAATATTAAAATTCCCATGAAACAATTCTATTTTTATAACATGTCTTTTTTGTTACAATGAGAGTGGAAGGGGGCCTTTATATGGAATCACGCGAGTGGGAACGTATTGTTGATCATCTTCTTTCGCTAGTGCCTCTTTTTTATCGCAAATTTATGCTTCCTGGAGAATTTTCTTCTCAAAGACATATGCCGCCATCACATACACAAGTATTACTGCTTTTGCATGAAAACGGCACATTAGCAGTTTCCGAAATCGGCAAGCGGCTAGCGATTTCACGGCCTAACATGACACCTCTATTAAACAAACTTATTCAAGAAGAACTAATAGAGCGTCATTATAGCGAAAAAGATCGACGGGTCATTTTAATTTCTCTAACAGCTGAAGGGAAATTATTAGTAAATCAGTATCAGCAATTCATTTTAGACAAACTAAAAGAAAATTTCCAAACATTATCTGAGGAAGAGCGCGAAAAGCTCATTCATTCTCTTCAAACCATTCAAAATTTAATTTTGAAAACAAACGTATAAAGCTGCTTCTAAATAGAAGCAGCTTTATGATTCGTAATAATTACCATAGTACACATTGGAATATGGCCATGTTGTTAAATATGGTTTTTTTTCCTGTGTAGGCTGTTGTTGTGGTAATTGTGGTATTTGCTGTAATTGTTGTTGCCGATATAATTCGTATTGTCTACTCGTATCATAAACCGGATAATAATTTACATATGGATATACTTGAGGTACGTAATAATAATACATTATCCTCTCCTCCTTTTTCTTAAACATATTCAAAGGAGAAAATGAATGTGACATTGTTTATAATTGTACAAGTGGTTCTCTCACTCGTTTCTTCCTTTTCTTCAAGCGTAACTTACGGTTCTTTTCGTATAAATAATGCACAACGAAATATGAAATGAGACCAAACACAACTCCTAAAATCGTCATTCCAATTAATACATACACTTCACTTTGTAATAAGCTCTTTAATATCGTAAAAATGTGACTTGAAAACAAGTCCGATATCGTAAATGGTTCATGATGAATTTTCTGTACATGAAATGGATAAATCATTTTTCCTAGCGCATACGCAAGCGGAAATAAAAATACTGGGAGAAACGATATTTTCCCAATAATATTGCCAATAACTGCCGCAGGAAAAGATCCCTTTGCTAACCTGACGATTGGATAAAATATTACATATACGAGCGATGCCGTATAAATGACTAACATTTCTAAGCCGAATCCTATAGCAAACCCTAACGATACTTTCTTTGCGCCTTCTGGCGATCGAAGCAACTTATAATATTGAAACTTTAATATTCTCCACATCCGCTGAAAAAACGAATATGTTTTCTTAGTTGTTTTCACCCTCATCATCTCTTTAACTATATTTTTATATGTAGTATGTCCTTACACACTCTGAAAAACAAATTTAGTTTTCTCTTTTATTATAAATGATATCGAAATGGTTAACCAAATATACATCCGACATTTTAATATAAAAAAACCTCCCTTTTAGGAAGGCTCTTCTACATTTTTAAATAAACTCACTAATAACGCTTTTTGAGCATGCAATCGATTACCAGCTTGCTCAAATACGATAGACTGTGGTCCATCTATAATTTCGCCTGTTACTTCTTCTTCACGATGGGCAGGTAAACAGTGTAAGAAACGATATGTTTGTTTCGCATGCTTAACAAGTTCGTTATTGATTTGGTAAGGTTGAAATAAAGAATATTTCTCTTCTTCGCCCTCTTGCCCCATGCTCATCCAAACGTCAGTATAAATGAAATCTGCTTCATTCACCGCTAATTCAGGATCATGCAAAACTTCAATTTCAGCTCCTGTTTCCTTGGCAATCGCTAACGCTTTTTTTACAATCTCCTCATTCGGTTCATACCCTATAGGCGTTGCAACAGTCATATGCATTCCAACTTTTGCACTAGCTAACAACAATGAATGACATACATTATTTCCGTCACCTACGTAAGCTAATTTTATTCCTTTAAATGTATTTGTTTCTTCATATATCGTCATGAGGTCTGCCAATGCTTGACAAGGATGATGGTCATCCGTTAATCCATTAATAACAGGAATACTCGATTCTTTTGCAAGCTCTTCTACATCCGCGTGTGAGAATGTACGTATCATGATCCCGTCAATATACTGCGATAATACTTTCGCAGTATCTGAAACGGTTTCTCCTCTTCCCATTTGCATCTCTTTCCCACTTAAAAACATACCATGTCCCCCGAGTTGTACCATTCCCGCTTCAAAAGATACACGAGTACGAGTTGAATGCTTATCAAAAATAAGCCCTAATATTTTGCCTTGTAATAAAGGCTCTTGCTTATTCTTTTTTAAATATATAGCGAACTCAATTAAAGAAATAACTTCTTCTTTCGTTAATTCTTCTAGTGTTAAAAGATCTTTCGTATTTAATTTCGGTACTTGTACAGTTGACATGAAACTTCCCCCTTATATGATTGATACGTTTTTTGTACAAACTACTTTTTTTATTATATATACTGCCTGTTCTAACTCTTCATTCGGGACAATGAGTGGCGGTAATAGTCTTATAACATTAGGGCCTGCTTGTAATACGAGAAGTCCTTCGTTTTCTAGTTGTTCTATAAAACTTGCAACTTCATGCTTACACTCAATCCCAATCATAAGCCCCTTACCACGTATATTTTGAATACATTCGACATGCTGTAATTCCTCTTGCAGCTTCTCTAATACATACTCGCCTTTTTCTTGTACTTCTTTTAAAAACAATGGTCTTTTACTCACTTGCAATACTTCTTTCGCTGCAGCCATCGCGATGTAATTCCCGCCAAAAGTTGAACCGTGTGATCCTGCAGTAAACGACGTTCCGAGCTCTTTCCCGCCAATCATCGCTCCGACAGGAATCCCATTCCCAAGTGCCTTTGCAACGGTAACGATATCAGGCTCTATTCCCACTTGTTCATAAGCGAATAGTGTTCCAGTTCTTCCTATCCCCGTTTGAACTTCGTCTATAATAAATAAGGAACCGAACTTATTACATAATGTTTCAATCTCTTTCAAAAAAGATAGATCAGCAGGTATTACTCCTCCCTCTCCTTGAACAACTTCTACCATTACCGCCGCAACTTCTTCATTCATTACTTCCTCTAATGCTTTAATATCGTTAAAAGGGATATGTAAAAAAGATGGAAGTAATGGACCAAATCCTTCTTTTACCTTATCTTGGCCTGTTGCACTCATCGTTCCAAATGTTCTACCGTGAAAAGACTGCTGGCATGTTACGACGAGAGATTTTCCAGTATGCTTACGTGCTAACTTTAAAGCCGCTTCATTTGCCTCTGCCCCACTATTACAGAAAAACACATAATCTAATGCTCTATTTTCTGTTAATAATGACGCAACTTCTTCTTGTAAGCTGTTTGTAAACAGGTTAGATATATGCCATATATCATCAAGTTGCTCTTGTACACCTTTGAGAACAGTAGGGTGACAATGTCCTAAATTACATACGCCAATTCCTGATGTAAAATCTAAATATTGCTTACCTTTATTATCAATAACTTTCGTTCCAGTTCCCTTTACAAACTCAATAGTTCTTCTGCCATACGTTTGAAAAAGATGACTCGTCATGCAATACTCACACCTTTCGTTACCGTCGTTCCAATACACTCTCCCGTAACCTCAGTAAAATCTTTTGTACCATTCACAATACTTATCTTTTGCACTCCCATTTTCAATGATGCTAGTGCCGCCTGTACTTTCGGAATCATCCCACCTGTAATAACACCTGTTTCTATAAAAGTTGCAATTTCAGATTCATCCGTTTCCTTTACCAAATTCCCTTCATGTAATATTCCATCTACATCCGTAATAAAAATCAGCTCTTTTGCCCCTAACGCGGCCGCAATCCCAGCTGCAACATTGTCCGCATTTATGTTATAAATTTCATTACCATTTACCCCGATTGGAGCAATAACAGGAATATACCCCATATTTATTAATCCTTTTAATAAGGCTGTTTCTACATAACTTACTTCTCCCACATATCCTATCTCCTCGCTGACAGGTTGAACTTGAAGTAAATTACCGTCACACCCTGAACAACCTACAGCAAGTAAATTATGCTTTTGTAAATTCATTACGAGTTTTTTATTCGTACTTCCGCATAGCACCATTTGAACAACATCCATAACTTCTTTTGGTGTTACGCGTAATCCATCTCTTTTTTCTACGTTGATGTTACAATCTTTTAATTTGGCATCAATTTCTGGCCCACCACCATGAACAATCACTACTTTATACTTCTGTTGCAATTTCTTTATACAATCAAAAAACACAGCATTTAATTGATTCAACATACTACCGCCGCATTTCACTACAATATAATCGCTCATCTTCTCTCTCCTTATGTACGATAACAAGCATTTATTTTCACATATTCATAGCTTAAGTCACAGCCCCAAGCTGATCCTGTCTCTTCACCTAAGTGTAAGTACACATTAATGACTATTTCATCTTCTTGTAATCTCTCTTTCATTTCTTCTTCAGAAAATATTTGAGGCTCACTATTTTTTAATACCGATATAGATTGAAGAGTAATGTCAATTGTGTTCGGATGAATAGCTACTTCACTTTGTCCAATACTGCTAATAATTCGCCCCCAGTTTGGGTCTTCACCATGTATTGCTGTTTTCACAAGACTCGAACCGACTATTTGCTTTGCAATTTTTTTTGCCTCTTCATTCGTTTGAGCTCCTAGCACATTTACTTCTATTAACTTCGTAGCTCCTTCACCATCTTGCGCAATTTTTTTCGCTAAATCTTCACATACTTGCTGTAAAGCACATACGAAAGTTTCCCAATCTGTATGTTCCATATTTATCGGCCTTGTTTCGGATAATCCACTTGCCATAACGATGACCATATCATTCGTAGAAGTATCTCCATCTACCGTAATTTGATTAAATGTATGATTCGTTATTTGTGATAACGCTGTTTGCAATACGTCATGCTCTATATGAGCATCTGTCGTAATAAAACTAAGCATCGTTGCCATATTCGGATGAATCATCCCTGAACCTTTTGCAACACCCGCAATCGCCACTTTCTTCCCATCAATAATCATTTCATAGCAAGTTTCTTTCGTTATAAGATCCGTCGTTAAAATTGCTTCAGAAAAACAATATGCTTCACTTTCTTCCTTCGTCGGTATAAGAGTTGCAACTCCCTTTCGGATTATATCCATCGGCAGTGGAACACCAATTACACCTGTTGAAGCTACTGCAACGTAATTTTCTTTCATCCCAAAATGTTCCGCCCCTAATGCGCGCATCTCGTATGCGTCTTGTAATCCTTTCATTCCAGTACAAGCATTTGCATTTCCACTATTAACGATAATTGCTTGTAACTTCCCTTCTGCCGTTATACTATCCTTCGTTACTTGCAAAGGAGCTGCTTGTATTTGATTCGTTGTATACACAGCGGCACATGATGCTGGTACATCACAAACGATGGCACCTAAATCCTTTTTCTCCTTTTTTAAACCATTTGCAGTACCAATTGCCGAAAAGCCTTTCGGCGTTACAATTGAACCATTTTCTAATTTTGTAATAGACGCTACTTTAATCATCATGTCCCCCTTATACATAAAGCGGCATATGTTGTAAACCTGTTGTCTCTTCTAGTCCCGCTATTATGTTTGCATTTTGAATCGCTTGCCCAGCCGCGCCTTTCATCATATTGTCTATAACAGAAACGACCGTAACTCTTTCAGCTCTTTCATCGTAAGCTATGCCAATATCACAATAATTTGAGCCTCTCACTTCTTTTGGACTTGGAAATTTCCCTTGCGTACAAATTCGGATGAAAGGCGATTGTTCATACGTTTCTTCATACAATTTTTGAAGTTGCTTTATTTCCATCTTTTGTTTTACTTTTGCATAAAGTGTAATCATGATTCCTCGTGATATCGGTATTAAATGTGTGCTAAATGTAATTGGCTGTGATCCACTATTCCATTCTGTAAGCATTTGCTCAATCTCTGGAACGTGCTGATGCTCATTCACTTTATAAATGTGCAAGTTATCATATAGCTCAGGAAAGTGAGTCATTGTTGTTGGTGTTTTACCTGCTCCTGATACCCCTGATTTCGCATCAATAATAATCGAATCTTCTTCAATCATGCCGCTACGTACTAACGGCGCTATCGCTAGCAATGTGGCTGTAGCAAAACATCCTGGGTTTGCAATTAAATTTGCCTTTTGAATCCCAGTCCTTTTCCATTCACTTAACCCATACACTGCTTTTCTAAGAATTTCTTCTTTCGCTGCTGGCCTTTTATACCACAGTTCATATGACGAAGAATCTATCATACGAAAGTCTCCAGATAGGTCAATTACTTTTAAACCTTCTGCTAATAACTTGGGAGTTAACTCCGCCGATACTCCTGCTGGGGTTGCTAGAAATACGATTTCTGCTTCTTTTCCTATCGTCTCCACATCAATTTCTTGTAACGTATGAAAAAGGACATTTCGAAGATGCGGATATACATTTGTTATACACTCACCAACTTGTGAAAAAGAATGGAGAGATGCTATCGAAAAATATGGATGTTGTTCTAATAAACGAATTAACTCAATGCCCCCATATCCAGTGGCTCCAATAATTGCGACTTTCATAAGTTCCTCCTCATATCGATTCTTTAAATTAAGTATGATTATAATATTGTATATTTATAGAGTCAATTAAATATTTATAAATTTTTAAATCTAAAAAAACTTAATTTTATTAGAAAAATAATATACCCAACCGAATTTTTATACAAAAATAGTGCATAGTAGTTTTTTTATTTCACTTCAAGTACAATAAAACAATACATACGTACATACAGGCGGGGAAAAATATGAACGAAAAATTAATTGAGAAAATGATTATAAAAAGTTTTCAACAATATCAATGCAGTCCAATATCAAAAGAAGATCAGGAAATGCTAGTGAAACATATTCAAACGGTGACTCATTCAAATATTGAAATTGATTTATACGAGGAAATTGAGGATATTGTTTATGATTATGTAACTGGAAAACAATAAAAAATAGGAGATTTCCATATGGAAATCTCCTATTTTTTACTTAATGATTTACCTGCTACACGTTCAAATAAACCTGGGAATAAAGCATAAAGTTTCGGGCCAATTCCCATCCACTTCGGTAAGTTTACTTCACGTTTTTTCGTGTGCATCGACTTTACGATTTGTTCTGCTACGTATGTTGGTTTTAACATGTAACGTCCCATATTCTTTACATATGTACCAGATTGATCCGCTATTTCAAAAAAGTTTGTATCTATCGGACCTGGATTAATTGCTGTAACATAAATATCTGTATTCGCTAATTCCATGCGTAAACTATTCGTAAATCCTAATACGGCATGTTTCGTTGCTGCATAAGCACTCGATTTCGGAGTTGCAATTTTTCCAGCAAGTGAAGCAATATTAATAATATGTCCTTCATTCTTGTTTACCATATAAGGTAGTACCGCTTTCGTACATGCTACTAATCCAAATACATTTACTTGGAACATATCTTTTACTTCACCCATTGACGCATCTTCAAACGTTTTAAAAATACCAAATCCCGCATTGTTTACTAATATATCAATACGTCCCACTTCTTGTAATACCTTTGAAAAAACAGACTGTACTTCCATCTCTTCACTTACATCTAATACATAATAATAGCAAGACGTATTATAAGTTTCTTTAATTTTGTCTACTAACGCTTGTAGTTTCTCTTCTGTTCGAGCCATTAATACTGGAGTCGCTCCCTGTGCTGCAACTTGCATTGCAACTTGCTCACCAATCCCACTAGAAGCACCTGTAATGACGATTACTTTATTTTGTAAACGTCCTGTCATTGCTGTCACCTACTTTGCATAATAAATCAATTGTTGCGATGACTCATCAATCATCACTTGTTGATTATATGCTAAATAGTCCAATTGTCCAACCGTTTCTGAAATAGTAAGTGGTAATTGTTCTTTATATAATACCGGAAATAGTTTTACACATACTTCAAATGCTGTCATTGGTTTTTCCTTTAATAACTCAAGTACTTTAAAAGCACGTGTTTCTTGCTTTTGTAATCTCGTTTCAATAAGTTGTTTCACATTTAGAACATCTTCCCCATGCCCTGATAAAATGCGTGAAATATTCATTTCGCTTAAACGCTGTAATGTTTGATTATATTGTAGTAATGGGCGTGCCCGTTCTGTTTGCCCTTCATATGGTGGTTCTAGTATTGGATTCGAAGAAATATGACTAATGAGAGCATCTCCACCAATTAATATTCCATCAGATTCTCTATATAAAGAAATATGAGTAGAAGCATGACCTGGTGTTTCAAGCACTGTAAATCCAGGCAAAGAATTAATACGATCTCCTTCTCTCACAGTATGCGTTAACGATCTATTACAAGAATATTTAAGTGTCCTCGTCGTCAATAACGACTCGTCTTTCAAAAATGCTACTGGCACACCAAACTGTAAGGCCGTCTCTCTAAAAAATTCATGATACCGCTTTAAAAACTCTGGATTTTGTGTGATCCAAGGCTCATTCCAAGGATGTCCAATAATATTCGTCTTCTCAGAAAATATATTTAAAAGTCCACAATGATCTGCATGATGATGCGTAATGACTACTGTTTCAATATCTTCTATCGTATGTCCTAATGTACCTAATTGACTTTCTAACGCATTTCTTGCCTCTTCTGTATTCGTCCCTGTATCAATTAATGTTAATGTCTCCCCCTCAACTAAAAACACATTCACAGTTTCCACTGCAAATGGTACAGGAATCTCCATTCGGTGAATCGCCGTCATGCTTAGCCCCCCTGTCTCTTTCCGGTTCAAAAATGAATACTTCTTCAGTTTACAACTTCTATATATATTTGTCATTATTTTCAGATAAAAAGAGGTGTTTCCTATAAAAAAACGAATGTATGTACATTTATAAGAATTTCTAACCAAAATTAAAGGAGGAACATCATGTCTATTCAAAACATTTCCTTTCTCGGTGCAGGCTCTATTGCTGAAGCTATTATTGGTGGCTTGTTACATGCAAATGTTGTTAAATGTGAACAAATTACTGTAAGTAATCGTTCTAACGAGACAAGATTACAAGAGCTACATAAAAAATACGGTGTCAAGGGTACTCATAATAAAAAAGAATTACTTACTGATGCAAATATTCTTTTTCTAGCAATGAAACCAAAGGATGTTGCAGAGGCGCTTATCCCTTTTAAAGAATACATAAATAATAACGTGCTTATTATTTCATTACTAGCAGGTGTTTCTACTCACTCAATTAGAAAACTACTTCAAAAAGACGTTCCAATTATTCGTGCAATGCCAAATACATCCGCAGCCATTTTAAAATCAGCTACCGCTATCTCCCCTTCGAAACATGCAACAGCGGAACATATTCGCACTGCAACATCTTTATTTGAAACGATTGGTCTCGTCTCTGTTGTAGAGGAAGAAGATATGCATGCTGTCACTGCATTATCCGGAAGTGGACCTGCTTATATTTATTACGTAGTGGAAGCTATGGAAGAAGCTGCAAAAAAAATTGGTTTAAAAGAAGATGTTGCAAAATCACTTATTCTTCAAACGATGATTGGTGCTGCTGAAATGCTAAAAGCAAGTGACAAACACCCTTCTATTTTGCGAAAGGAAATTACTTCTCCTGGCGGAACTACCGAAGCAGGTATTGAAGTATTACAAGAACATAAATTTCAACAAGCACTTATTTCTTGTATTACACAGGCAACGGAACGATCACATAATCTTGGAAAAACATTAGAACAACTAACAAAAGAAAAATAAAAAAAGGAGCTCAAGTTTATTTGAGCTCCTTTTTCTATAATTACACTTAGTTATTGTTCTTCCCAAAAATCTCTTCTTGCAGGCGACGACCAGTCGGCGTTGCTGCAAGTCCACCTTCCGCTGTTTCACGAAGTGCTACTGGCATCGTTTGTCCGATTCTAAACATTGCCTCAATTACTTCATCACATGGAATTGTACTCGTTACACCAGCTAATGCTAAATCTGCTGAAATCATCGCATTTGCAGCTCCTGCTGCATTACGTTTTACACAAGGTACTTCTACAAGTCCTGCAACAGGATCACACACTAAACCAAGCATGTTCTTTAATGAAATTGCCATCGCTGTAGCTGCTTGATCTTGTGTTCCACCAGCCATCTCAACTGCAGCTGCAGCCGCCATTCCACTTGCTGAACCAACTTCAGCTTGGCATCCTCCTGCAGCACCAGAAATACAAGCGTTATTCGCAACAACCATACCGAAAGCTCCTGCTGTAAATAAGAATTCAATCATTTCTTCACGTGTAGGCTGCAATTTTTCTCTTAGCGCAAATAGTACACCTGGCACTGTTCCAGCAGACCCTGCTGTTGGTGTTGCACAAATAATTCCCATCGCTGCGTTTACTTCATTTGTTGCAACAGCTTTGCTTACTGCATCCAAAATCGTATCTCCAGATAAGCCTTTTCCACTCTTCATATACGCTTGAACTTTTACAGCATCTCCACCAGTTAAACCAGTTGGTGATTTCACGCCGCGAATACCACGTTCTACTGCTTGTTCCATCACGACTAAGTTCTTTTCCATACCAGCAATTACTTCTTCACGTGAAATACTTCTTGTTTCCATTTCACATTGAATCATAATTTCTGCGATTTTTACATTTTGTTCTTTAGCTTGCGCCACTAGTTCCGCTGCGTTCCGAAACATGGTGTGTCCCCCCTGCAATTAATCCATAATAGTTACTTGACAAATATTTTGTTGCGCTTTTATTTCTTCAATCACTTCATCTGCTAATAATTCATCTGTTTCAATAACCATAAGCGCTCTTCTTCCTTTTTCTTTACGAGAAACACTCATTGTACTAATGTTAATCTCGTTTGTAGCAAGGATTGAAGCTACTGCTGCAATAGCACCAAAGCGATCGTTATTTACAATAAGTAGTGCTGGACTTGTGCCTGATAATTGAAGATCGAATCCGTTTAATTCTACAACTTCAATTTTACCGCCACCAATTGAGCAAGCAACAACTTCAATTTCTTCTTCACCTTTATACAAACGAATTTTCGCTGTATTTGGGTGAGGTGCATTGGCATCTTCTTCAATGAATTCCACTTCAATTCCGCGCTCTTTTGCTATTTCTAGCGCCTCTGGAATACGTAAGTCATCTGTTTCAAATCCTAATATTCCACCGATTAGTGCTACATCCGTACCATGCCCTCGATACGTCTTTGCAAATGATCCATATAACGAAATGCTTACTCTTTCTGGTTCATGACGAAACAGCTGGCGAGCAACTTGCCCCATTCTTGCCGCGCCTGCTGTATGTGAACTTGATGGTCCAATCATAACTGGACCGATAATATCAAATACTGAGCGATACTTCATCATAACTCCCCCTAAACCTCTATGCAAAAATTTATTCTACTATTCTATTAACCTGCTACATCTGTCGCTTTTCCAGTTGTACCACGAATTTGTTCTGCTGTATGAATTGGATAATTTTTAAATAAAAGTAATCCAATATAACCTGAAATAATACCAGTTATAATAATACATAAGAATCTTAGCATTATTTTCATTAAAAAATGATATAAGATAATCCACAATAAAGTCTGGTAGCAATCCAAAGTTTAACACAGAAGCCATTGCAAGGATAGCATAAACAAGCGATATCTTTCCTATTATAATTCTCATGTTACTCTCTCATGGTTTAGTCAACTTCACTTGTTACGATAATAACTAAAAAGCATGTGACTTATCATAAATTATAATCTGCCCTCATTATAGCTTGTTTTTTATAAAACGCTTACTTTTGTTGAATTTTAAAAGTTCTGAATAAAAGTCCATTCCTGCTATTTGTATCACTTGTATGTCATCTGACTTATATAACAGTTTTTCTAAATAATCATTATTTCGTATTTTTATCGTATATATTCAAACCATTCTAATTTTCTGTATCATCCAAGTATAAGTATAAAATAATAACAGTTTTATTTTTAAATTTTTTTAGACATAAAAAAATGGTAACCCATCGTTACCATTTTTTACAAAATTATTATTTTTCTACTGGGAATGATTTCAAATCTGTCGCTATTTCTGTATTAGAAAACAACTCTCTTGCCTCTTTCAATAATTCCTTATATGTATCTCCTTGATAGCGAGAACTAATGTGAGTTAAGATTAATCGCTTCGCATTTGCCTGAAGTGCAATGCTCGCAGCTTGCTTAGATGTGGAATGAAAATAATCATGCGCTTGTTGCTCATCTTCTGCTGCGAAAGTCGCTTCATGGACAAGTACATCTGCATCTTGCGCAAGCTCCCTACTCGCTTCGCAATATCGCGTATCACCTAAGATAGTAATAATTCTTCCTTTTTGAGGTGGGCCGATAAACTCATTTCCATTTAATATCGTGCCATCCTCTAATTCAACTACTTCTCCATCCTTTAAACGTTTAAAGATTGGACCTGGTTTCACACCCATCTCAAGCAACTTATCAACTAAAAGAGCACCTTGTATATCTTTCTCTACAATACGATATCCAAAACATTCTATACCGTGTGACAATCTTTTCGTTTCTACATAAAATTCATTATCTTCAAATACGGTACCTTCTTCTGTTATCTCCACAACTTCAAGTGGATATTTCACATGTGTCGTACTTACCGATAATGCCACTTCAATAAATTGTTTAATTCCTTTCGGTCCATACACCGTTAAAGGCGTAGTTCCTCCTTGAAATGAACGGCTACCTAATAAACCAGGCAATCCAAAAATATGATCGCCATGTAAATGCGTAATAAATATTTTTTCAATGCGGCGCGGACGTACAGATGTATGTAATATTTGATGTTGCGTGGCCTCGCCACAATCAAATAACCAAGTTTGTCCTCGTTCTTCTAACAATTGTAAAGCAATTGCTGAAACGTTCCTTCCTTTTGAAGGAACACCTGCACCAGTTCCTAAAAATACAAATTCCACTTTCTTTCCTCCAGCTCTAAATATACTCTATCTCTCATCTTACGGAATGTTATTTCAAATGGCAAATTGAATTTACATAACCAATCATCTAGACAACTATATAACACGAACATTATACTTAAAAAACTTAGCAATCGTTCGTGTTTTGTGTTAAAATGATTATATTACATTTTAAGGGAGCGTTTTATTATGAAAGAAGTATTTCGTTTACAAACTGATTTTTCATCTTCATTTGATCGCTGGGTAAGTTCTTTCGTGTCTGATCACCCAGCACAATTAGAATGGACAACTTTAAAGGAATTAATCCATGAATATACAACATCACATACAAATGATACGTTACCAGCATATATTTCTTCAGCTTTAACATATTACGCCCAACGCGTTTCAACTACAAACAGTTCAGAGATTGTTATTTTTGAAAACCCTACAATCTCGTAATCTATAATAAAAAAGCACTGGTTACAGTGCTTTTTTATTTATACTTATTTAGCAAATGATTATATTCCGTCCAAAAGTCTGTATACATACTTTGATCAAACTCATCTAAAATTATCTTTTCACTTGATTTATTGAATAATTCTTTTGCTTGTAGCGCAAAAGAAACAATTTGTTTTCTATATTCATTTTCATTTACTTCTATATGAAGCCCTTCATAGTATATAGCCTTTTGATCAGTAGAAATAACTTTGACAAAATCCTTTAAAACCACATTTTCACCTATATGGTTTACAGTCCAATGAATTGAAATTGGGCATCCTAACATGAGCATAGTGCCACATCCGTGCAAAATAAGCCCCTCTTCATTTTCAATATCACAAATATATTCTTTATCTAAAGTTCGTAACAGAGCTAAAGCTGATTCACTTATTCCCCATTCCTCATCCATACCTGTTTGTGTAATAATCGTTCCATCCACATTTAAATAAATTTCCCCGTGAGAACATAAATCTTCCTGCTCATTAAACAACCACTTTTGATTCTCAATATTTATAATAAAATTTTGTGGTACCATTACAAATTCCCCTTTTATAAAAATATTTATTTTCCACATTATTTATAATTAATATCATGTATTTCATCCCATATATCTATTATAAATCCATTTAATATTTTAAAAACACAGATAAAAAAGATATTGACACTACGATTTTACAGTGCTAACATTCAACATGTAATTGAATATGGTCTCTGTTAGGTGAGGCTCCTGTATAGAGAAACGCTGCTGCCCAAAAATGTCGAGAGACGCCAATGGGTCAACAGGAAAGGTCGGAATGAAGGCCTTTTTTAACGTAGCTGGTTTCAGTACCTATGCTATACAGTGCTAAAACTCAACGAGGGAGAGGTGCATGTATTTTGTCATACACAAAAACTGTTTTTATTTATGTCTACTAGCAGTCTTTGTTGTGGACTCTTTTAACTGCGAATTCAGACCTTTACTCGTTTTGAGTAAAGGTCTTTTTACGTCTATATGCACCTTACTATGAAACAAACATAGCATATTCAGAAACTACTAAATTGTACGGAGGTGAGGAACAGTTGGCAATTGATGATTCGGCCCAGATACCCATACGTTTTACATTCATATTTCATCATGTAGGTAGGAAAGAAACTGTTCCTCACCATTTCAAATAGTTAGGTAACAGATTGTTTCCTCCTTCATGACAGAGGAGGAACTACCGATGTTTAATTTACAAAGACAAGAAACAAAGCATGCTTATGAGCAAGATAGCATGAAAACAAATAACGAATTATTAGTGGAGATTGCAACACAAGATGTAATCTCTGCGTTAAAACTTCTAGAAACAACACAAGATGGATTATCTAAACAAGAAGTGGCTCGTAGACTTTCTTTATACGGTCCGAACGAAATAGCTCATAATAAAATGGCGCCGTGGTACATTCAATTTCTGCTGGCATTTAAAAATCCATTTATTTTCGTTTTATTAGCTCTTGGAGCACTCTCCTTTTTCACAGATGACATACAAGGAACAATTGTCGTATCTGCAATGGTACTACTTAGTGCAACGATTCGGTTTTCCCAAGAATTTCGTTCTCAAAAAGCTGCCGATAAGTTAAAGGCTATGGTTCGAACAACTGCGAGCGTATTTAGAATAAATGGATTTGTACATGAAACAAAAAATGTAACGAATTTAAATCGAAATTACACAACAGAAATTTCAATTGAGGAACTTGTACCTGGCGATATTATTTCCCTTTCAGCTGGTGATATCGTTCCAGCTGATGTGCGTGTTGTATCCGCTAAAGATTTATTTGTTAATCAATCTTCTTTGACAGGGGAAGCACTTCCTGTAGAAAAATACGAACACTGCTACCATACAGAAAATAAGCATATCTTACCGAAAAACATGAAAAAAAATTACAATCCACTCGATATGGAAAACCTTTGCTTCATGGGAACAAATATTGTAAGTGGTAGCGCAAAAGCTGTTGTCATCTCAACAAGTACCGATACGTATTTCGGCTCTTTAGCAAATAAGGTAATCGGAAAGCGTGTAGAAACAAGCTTTGATAAAGGTGTAAACAAAGTAAGCTGGCTCTTAATTACATTCATGCTTATTATGGCGCCTATCGTCCTTCTCATTAACGGATTCACAAAGGGAGATTGGCAAGAAGCTTTCTTCTTCGCTATTGCCGTTGCTGTTGGCCTTACACCTGAAATGTTACCAATGATTGTATCTGCTAATTTAGCTAAAGGTGCCGTTAACATGTCTAAACAAAAAGTAATTGTAAAACAGCTAAATTCTATTCAAAACTTAGGTGCTATGAACATTCTTTGTACAGATAAAACCGGAACTTTAACAGAAGATAAAGTTGTCCTTGTTCGTCACTTAGATTCTAATGGAAATAAATGCAATCGTGTCTTGCAATTTGCCTATTTAAATAGTTTCTATCAAACTGGATTGAAAAACTTAATAGATAAAGCTGTTATTAAGCATACAGAGGAAAACAATACATTTGACCCATCAGCTTTTCAAAAGCTAGATGAAATTCCATTCGATTTCGCCCGCCGGCGTATGTCAGTCATCGTAAAAGATATTTCAGGTGAACATACAATGGTTTGTAAAGGTGCCGTAGAAGAAATTTTATCAATTTGCAACTACACTGAAGTGGATAAAAAAATCGTTACACTCACTGAGGAAATACGCTCAAATGTCAAAAAACTAAGCGAGACATTGAATAGTGAAGGTATGCGGGTTATTGCTGTGGCTTATAAAAAAGATAGAAACATAAATGATAAAGAGTACGCAGTAAAAGACGAAACTGATATGATTCTCGCTGGATATATCGGCTTTTTAGATCCCCCGAAACCATCTGCAGCAGCTGCAATTCAAGCATTACAAAAGCATGGTGTACAAGTGAAAATTTTAACTGGCGATAACGAAATTGTTACACGAAAAGTTTGTAAAGAAGTTGGATTAGATATCGGCGAACCAATCCTCGGTTACGAGATTGATTCTTTACCAGATAAAGCATTAGCAAAACTTGCTGAAGAAACGACTGTATTTGCGAAGCTTAATCCAATGCAAAAATCTCGCATTATACACGCATTACAAGGAAACGGACACACTGTAGGTTACATGGGAGACGGCATTAACGATGCTGTAGCATTACGTGAAGCTGATGTCGGAATATCTGTTGATACTGCTACTGATATTGCGAAAGAAGCTTCTGATATTATTCTACTCGAAAAAAGTTTAACTATATTAGAAGCCGGGATTGTAGAAGGACGTACTACATTCGGAAATATTTTAAAATATATTAAGATGACAGCTAGCTCTAACTTCGGTAATGTGTTTAGCGTGTTAGTAGCAAGTGCTTTCATTCCTTTTTTACCGATGCTTGCCATTCATCTTTTAATTCAAAACTTACTTTATGATATTTCACAACTTTCTATTCCATGGGACAAAATGGATAAAGAGTTTCTAGAAAAACCCCGAAAATGGGATACTGCAAACTTACGAAACTTCATTATTTGTATCGGCCCAATTAGTTCCATATTTGATATTATCACATACGTAGTCATGTGGAATGTATTTGGCGCAAATACACCGAGCGAGCAATCATTATTCCAGTCCGGTTGGTTTGTGGTTGGATTGTTAACACAAACTTTAATTGTTCACATGATACGAACACAGAAGATTCCATTTATTCAAAGCGTTGCATCAACACCCGTCGTTTTATTAACCGCTCTTATTATGGCAATCGGGATTTATATTCCATTCTCACCACTTGGTGCAGCCGTTGGTTTACAAGCATTGCCACTTAGCTACTTCCCTTGGTTAGTAGGAATACTATTAGGCTACGCTTTTTTAACACAATTCCTGAAAAAGCTTTATATTAAAAAGTTTCATAGCTGGTTGTAAAAATAAGAATGAGTGGGTATTCCCCGCTCATTCTAAAAGACATAACACATATTTATATATGGAGGTGACCATGATGGTATGGTACGACATTATATTCAGATTAGTTATAGCAATTATTGTAGGAGCTTGCATTGGAATGGAAAGACAATGGAGACATCGAATGGCTGGGTTACGAACAAATGCTCTCGTATCACTTGGTGCCTGTATATTTGTTTTATTATCCGTCATGCTTGATCATGATGCTAGCCCCTCCCGCATTGCTGCTCAAGTCGTTAGTGGCATTGGCTTTTTAGGGGGTGGCGTTATTATCCGCGATGGTTTTAGTATTAGAGGGCTAAATACGGCAGCTACTTTATGGTGTGCAGCTGCTGTCGGTACTCTTACAGGCGCCGGTTTCCTCGTTGCAGCTATATTAGGTGCAGCCGGCGTGTTACTAGCAAATATACTTCTTCGCCCAATTGCTCTTTTTATGAATAAAAAATCAAAAGAAGAATCACCTGAACAAACGAACTACTTACTTTCCCTTACTTGTTCAGAGGAAAATGAAGCACATATTCGTTTTTTACTTATGCATATGGTAAGTACAGAAGGGCTCGGTTTAAAAGAGTTGTATAGTGAAGATGTAGATTCTAATCAAAAAGTTTGTATACAGGCTACATTACATTGCAAGACAAATGCAGCTATCTTAATTGAAAAAATAGTAAGTAGAATGCTATTAGAATCTGGCGTTACTGGAGCTGAATGGAAGACTTCTTTAGATTTAGAAGCGAGTTAAATAGGAAAGGTGTCATGATTTTTACTCCTTCATGACACCTTCTACATAAATTTATTTTCTAACTTTTGTTGAAACGACTTCTCTTGCTTACGTAGTAGTTGACTACCTCGTTGTAAAAGCGGTGTTCCATACTTATCATTAATTTGATCAATGACAGCAAGTAGCGGTTCTTTTTTTGCATCCTCTTCAAATGAAAACAAATCTAATTGTTTCACCGATTCTGTCTTCCACTCTATTTCAGTAGCTGTAACACCTAGTAAACGAACGGAATCACCATCCCAATGTTGCTTCCATAAACGGGATGCTGCTTGAAAAATATCGCGTTCTTCCCAAATCGCATTTTTCAATTGCTTACTCCGTGTTACTGTTCGCCTATCATGGTATTTAATCATAATTTGAATATTATAGCTGACAAGGGTTCGCTTTTGTAACCTTTTACTCACTGACTTTGATAAACGTTCTAACATATCAAGTAATTCTTTCTCTTCATCCATATCCTTTGAAAAAGTCATCGAGTTACCGACACTTTTATGCTGTCCCATTTGACTCGGATCCACTTCCCTATCATCCATACCTTTTGCACGCCTTTGCAAATCAACACCGTGCTTGCCAATTTTAGCGCGAATGATATGCTCGTCTCCCTTTGCCAACTGTTCAATTGTCTGTATATGAATATCATTTAATTTTTCAGCTGTTTTCTCACCAATTCCATGCATTGCTCCAACTGGACGTGGCCAAATCAGTTCTGGAATATCGCGTTTTCGAAGCACGGTAATACCAAGTGGTTTTTTCATATCTGAAGCGGTCTTTGCTAGGAAAAGATTTGGAGCGATTCCAATACTACACGGAAGCTGCAACTCTGTTAATAGTGCTTGTTGAATCATCTTTGCTATTTCAAGAGGAGAACCAAGTGCGTAGCAATCTGTAATATCTAAATATCCTTCATCTATTGAGACTGGTTGTATCTTTTCTGTAAAACGAGAAAGGACTTGAAACATTTGAAATGAAGCTTCGCGATATAATGTGAAATTAGGACGCCTTACAACTAATTGCGGGCATAACCTTTTCGCTTCCCAAAGGGGCATCGTCGTACGTATTCCGTATTCTCTCGCCTCATAACTACATGTTATAATAATTCCTTTTCTCTCTTTTTCATTTCCAGCAACCGCTAATGGCTTTCCTTGTAATGATGGATCATGAGCAATTTCAACAGATGCGAAAAAGCAATTCATATCTACATGTAAAATTACACGACCATTTTTCGGATACATTTCTCGCATAGTACTCACTCCCTAATCAGAACGTTCGTTCTTTTATTATATCAAATTTTGCACAATAGTTATAATAATTACTTGTTCTTTTTTATAATCCATATAAAGAGGATACACATATGAAAGAGGCTGATTATGGTGAAATTAACTATATGTTCCTTGTAGTTATATTAATTATTTACTCCTTCCAATTTTCAACATGAATACGTTTGGATTTTTCTCTCGTCTAATATTATATACTGCTATGATTTTTCTTGTATTGGCTTATACGCCTTGTAAAAACAATCGAATCAAAATAAAAAGCGTGTAAATCACAATTGATTTACACGCTTTTTCTATTCTATTACTTCGCTACTTCTTCAATAATTGCAACAACTAATTCTGCTGTTTTTGCTAACTCTTCAACAGGAATCTTCTCGTTTGTTGTATGAATTTCTTCATAACCAACTGCCAAGTTAACTGTTGGGATACCGTGTCCTGCAATTACGTTTGCATCACTTCCGCCACCACTTTGGTGAAGAGAAGGTGTACGACCAATTTTTTCAGCTGCACATTTTGCAACTTCTACAACGTGATCGCCATCAGCAAATTTAAATCCTGGGTACATAACGTTTACTTCAACGTCTGCATGACCACCCATTTCTTTTGCAGTTGTTTCAAATGCTTCTTTCATTTTCGCAACTTGTGCTTCCATTTTCTCATTGATTAAAGAACGAGCTTCTGCGAAGATTTGTACATGATCGCAAACGATATTCGTTTGTGTACCACCTTCAAAACGTCCAATGTTTGCAGTCGTTTCAGAGTCAATGCGACCAAGTGGCATCTTCGCAATTGCTTTCGCTGCGATAGTAATTGCAGATACACCTTTCTCCGGTGCTACACCAGCGTGAGCTGTTTTCCCGCGAATAATTGCGTTCACTTTCGCTTGTGTTGGAGCTGCAACAACGATTTCACCAACTTTTCCATCACTATCTAATGCGTAGCCATACTTCGCTGTAATACGCTCACGATCTAAAGCTTTTGCACCAACAAGACCTGATTCTTCTCCGACTGTAATAATAAATTCAATTTTACCGTGAGGGATATTTTTCTCTTTTAAAACACGGATAGCTTCGAACATTGATGCTAATCCAGCTTTATCATCCGCACCTAAAATTGTTGTACCATCTGATACGATATATCCATCTTTAATAGAAGGCTTAATTCCATTACCAGGAACTACTGTATCCATATGAGAAGTAAAGTAAATTGTATCAACACCATCTTTTGTTGCTGGTAAAGTACAAATTAAGTTACCTGCACCATGACCCGTTACAGCCATTGTGTCATCTTCAAATACTTCTACACCTAAATCTGTAAATTTCTTCGTTAATACTTTGCAGATTTCTGCTTCAAATTTCGTTTCAGAATCTACTTGTACTAATTCCATAAATTCATTTACTAAACGTTCTTGATTAATCATAAGACTGCGCCTCCTGCACTACCATTATGTATGTAACACTATTAATTATAACAGAATTTCGCAAAAGTTTCGAAATACAAGACAAAAAACAGATGGTTTACATGTCTAGATAACCATCTGCTTTCTATTACTCATTTAACAATACCCAGCGCATATGATCCTCCCACACGCCATTTACCATTAACATCTTCCTAGACACGCCTTCATATTGAAAACCTATCTTCGTCACTACTTGTATAGATGCTAAATTACGAGGCATAATCGGAGCTTCTACACGATGTAACTGAAATTCCCCAAAAGCAACTTGAATTGCTTTTCTAAGCGCTTCTGTCGTATACCCTTTGTTTAACTCTGCTTTATCTAATTTATAACTGAGTACACAAGATTGATAAATGCCACGAACGATTAAATTAAATGAAATACACCCAATTATTTTCGTATCATCACCCTTTTTAAAAATCCATAGTCTGATGATTTTCCCTTCTTCGAACTCTTTTCTATCCTTTTGCAACTTTTTCTTTTGATAATCTAGCGTAAAAAAATCATCCGGTCTATACTCTTCCCAAGCTTTTAAAAATTCACGATTTCTGTCGTAATATTGAAGAACTGTTTCAGCATACGACTCATCAATTTCCCTTAAGTATAAACGATCTGTTTCGTATATTTTCATCATCGTATCTCCATTCTTCAGCTTGCCCAACTAAAAATTAACAATATACCCTTTTACTATATTCTCTACACACACTCAAATTTCCTGTTATATTTTGCAACCCCTTCCCGAATTTTGTCCTTACTCTCCCCTTGTCCATAATTTCATTTCTCGTTACAATGAAATTGTACTGATTTGCAAGGAGGTATAACGATGCATAAAAAAGCTCAAAAAATTATGGTTTATGTGATGCTAATTTCTATGCTTGTAACAACATTACTTGCTGGCGCGAGTATGTTTTGGTAAAAAGGGCGATGTGTTCGTCCTTTTTTTACTTTTTACACATGACAAAATAAACCATCTCGACATCGAGATGGTTTATTTTATATAAAACACAATCGCTACAATACTAAAGGAAAATGACATTACAAGTGCTATTACAAAACTTGTATATTGTTTCTGCTGAAATGCCCCAATAACAAAAGTGAGATTAAGTAATGCCATACATACAATCGCTACAAGATAAGAACATATATTAAAAGTTGCCAATATGAATGTAATAACAAATAGAAATCCCATAAAAAACTGCATATACGAAAGTTTTGGATTTAAGTACATATGAGCAACCCCTTTATCTAATTTTATCTTTCTATACTTTCATTAACGCATGGTTATGTACACATGTCAAGACAACTTATTACAATAGAAAAAGCCAACCTTTTCGTTGGCTTCTTCATATGCAACGGCTCCTTTTTCTTTTGCCAATTGCTGAAATGATTTTTTCGATTTCACAATCCATACTTTCGTTCCAATTGGAATACGATCAAACAAATATTCCACATCATTTTTCTTCATTCTTATACATCCTTGTGAAATATACTTTCCAATTGAACTCGGTTGGTTTGTTCCATGTATTCCATATTTACTTCCATCAGTTCCCCTTGCATTAAATCCAATCCACCTTGATCCAAGTGGATTTTTTGGCGATCCACCTGGAATATCCTTCGCAATGTAATACGGATCCTTCGCTTTCATTACAACATCAAAAGTTCCTTCTGGAGTTAATTCATTCGTTTTCCCTGTCGCTACTGGAAAAACCTTTTGAATCTTTCCATCGTCAATGTAAGCTAATTTATTCGTTGCTTTATTTACAATAATAAAAGGATCTCCGGCACGTGGATTATCCCCAAGAGGCCAAATCGGTGATAAAGAAAGACATAATATGATAGAGAGAAGATACGGCATAGATAATTCCTACCTTCTATATAAGTTCTTTTATATTATCCTTTCCCTTAAAGCGACTTTTAATGAGTAAATATTGTTCCATTTCATACACAAGTTGAACAAGTTTCGCACGTATCTCAAATTCTTCGCGTGTAGCTGGCAATGGCATGTCTCTAAATAATTCCCTCATTTCTTGAAGCTGCCTTAAGGAAATAACGCCTGTACTCTCAGGGCTAATAGCATTACCAATGTTTTCAACAACATCTGCAATCATGTCAGCTTGTTCATACGTCCACGATAAAGAAGCTGCTAATGGTATCATTCGCTCTAAAATTTCGAATTGTTGCATACGCATATTAAAATAACGATAGTAATAATCATCTTCTCGCATAAATGCATTCTCAAGTTTTTTAAACGATAAATCTCTTGCTTCATTTAACATATTCTCGGTTTCAATGAGTTCTGCTCCACTCCAACTACTTTCTCGATTTCGTAAATACACAACCATTTCAAACAAAATCGTTTTAAAATTACTCTCTATTTTATCCTGATACTCTTTTAGCTTATTTTCACTACTCGGCATATACATATTTACTAATAACGCCACGCTAATTCCTATTGTTAATATAGTAATTTCATTTCCAACTATAAGCCATGTAATTTGCTTCAATGAATATAGATGCATAACAATAACTGAACTCGTGACAATACCTTCTTGAATTTTAAGCATTACTGCAGTCGGAATAAATGTAAGTAACAATATGCTAATTGCAAGTGGTGTATAGCCGATCGTTTCAAAAATACAAAACGCGAATACCATTGATAATACACACGCTAGAAAACGATGTAACGACACTTGAAGCGATTTGCGCTTCGTATTTTGTACACATAAAATAACTAAAATACCTGCTGAACTATAAAATTCTAATCCTAATAACTGAGCAATAAAAACTGCCGCGCCTGTCCCTATTGCTGTTTTTACTGTACGGTATCCAATTTTGAACATATCATTGCTCCTATATGTATAAACGTATTTACAGCTAGTATAAAAAAAGGATGACACAATGTCATCCTTTTCTACTTATTATTCACATAACCTTTTCATATTACAATATTTTTTGTAAAAATTGTTGCGCACGTTCACTTTTCGGCGCTGCAAAAAATTCTTCTGGCGCACTATCTTCTACAAGCTTTCCTCCGTCCAAGAAAAGAACACGATCTGCCACTTCTTTTGCAAAGCCCATTTCATGTGTAACGATAGCCATCGTCATTCCTGTCGTAACTAACGATTTCATAACTTCTAACACTTCTTTCACCATCTCTGGATCTAGCGCCGATGTCGGTTCATCAAATAACATAACTTCCGGTTCCATCGCTAACGCTCTTGCAATTGCTACACGTTGCTTTTGTCCTCCCGACAAACGATTCGGATACGTATTTTTTTTATCTACTAATCCAACCTTTTCTAAAAGTTTCTCAGCTTTCTTTTCAGCTTCTTGCTTCGTTACCCCTTTTACATTGATAGGAGCATACGTAATATTTTCTAATACAGTCATATGAGGAAATAAGTGAAAATGCTGAAATACCATACCGACATTTTCACGAACATGCATAACATTCGTTTTCGGATTCGTTACTTCTTCCGTTCCAATCCAAATGTGACCATCCGTTGGTGCTTCTAACATATTCATACAACGTAAAAATGTTGATTTTCCTGATCCAGAAGGTCCTATAATTGCAACTACTTCCCCTTTTTCAATCGTTGTTGTAATTCCTTTTAATACTTCGTTTTTACCAAATGATTTATGAAGGTTTTCAATTTTAATCACTTTTCTTCATTCTCCCTTCAATTGCCTTCCCGACTAATGTAAGAATAATGACTAACATATAATAAATCAGTCCAACAAAAAGTAATGGTTCAAGATATTTAAATGTCTCACCGCCTACGATGTAAGCACGACGCATTAAATCAGTCGCGCCTATTACTGTTACTACAGCTGATTCTTTCGTAAGTGTCGCAAATTCGTTCACAAGCGCTGGTAATATATTTTTTAATGCTTGAGGGAAAATAATATTTCTCATCATTTTTCCGTATGGTATCCCTAAAGCCATTGCTGCTTCTGTTTGTCCTTTATCAACTGCTTGAATACCAGCACGAATTACTTCTGACATGTATGCACCTGAATTCAAGCTAAATGCAAGTACAGCTGCTAAGAATGCTGGTATTTCATAACCAATTATTTGCGGGACACCGAAATAAATAATCATTAATTGCAATACAAGTGGTGTACCACGAAAAATTGATGTATAAAAATCTGCTGCTATATTTAATGCTCGTATTCTAGCAATTTTACAAAGTGCTAATAACGTTCCTAAAATAAATCCTGCTAAAGCTGATACCGCTACAATTTTCAAAGTAACTTCTAAACCTTTTAGTATATATGGTATTGAAGGCGTAATCGCCGAAAAATCTAAGTTCATTCTTTTCATTCCCCTCACAGAAAAGTGAAAGGCAGCTTATTTTCCGCTGCCAAACCATTTCTTCACTAATTTATCCATTTCTCCATTTTCTTGCATTTTTTTAATTACTTTATTAAATTCAGCTGTTTTATCACTGTTTTTCGGAAGGGCAATTGCTGCTCCAACTTCTTCTGGCGCTTCTTTAATTTCAATTCCTTGTAAATCTTTCATTTTCTCTAAATAATTTTTAGCAACTGTGTCTTCTATAATTGCAGCGTCAAAACGACCAGCTTTAATTTCTTGTACGATTTCTGGTATACGGTCACGTCCCTCAACTTGGAAATCTACTTGTTTTTTAAATTCTGCCGCTTTCTCTTCTTGAATAGATCCTGTTTGTACCCCTACTTTTTTCCCTTTTAAATCCTCTACAGATTTAATGTTAGAATCCTTTTTAGAAACAACCATATTTTTCGCAACAAAATAAATATCTGTAAAATCAACATTATTTTTACGCTCTGCAGTTGGCGTCATGCCTGCCATTACGAAATCAACTTTTCCTGAACTAAGAGATGCTAATAAACCACCAAAATCCATATCTTTCACTTTCACTTCATACCCAAGTTCTTTTCCGATATATTTAGCAACATCAACATCAAAACCAATAATTTCATCACTTTTTGAAGCTTCCACGTATTCATATGGTTTATAATCTGCTGAAGTCCCCATTACGAGTACTTTCTTATTTCCTTTTGTTTCTTTCGATTCCCCATTACTACAAGCGCTGAATATACTTACAATTAAAATAAGTGCAAACGATATTGATACTAACTTCTTCATCTTTCTTCCCCCTAATGATGTATATTTAAAAGTTTAATAGAATATTTATTCGATGTTTGTATTGTATCAGCACTTTTATTTTTATGCAATATATAAAATAAAAATAAATAATAAAACAATATAAACGCTATTTGTTATGTATAAAATGATGCATAAAACAACATAACTATGCATATCTCTGAAATTTTAATAATAAATAAAAAAGGCGGCACATCCACTTGATTGTGGATGTGCCGCCTTTTCTCTTATTTTTTATAGTTCTTCACAATTCTCTTCAAAATATGATTGTAGTTTCGCAATAACTTGCATCGGTTCATGACCTTCAATTTCATGACGCTCTACCATCGTTACAATTTTTCCATCTTTTAATAAAGCAAATGATGGAGAAGAAGGTGGGTACCCTTCGAAATATTCACGCGCTCTTGCTGTCGCTTCTTTATCTTGACCTGCAAACACCGTTACAAGGTGGTTAGGACGTTTATCATAATGTACGGAATGCGCAGCAGCAGGACGAGCAATACCACCTGCACAACCACATACAGAGTTTACCATTACAAGTGTTGTTCCATTTCTTTTAAACGCTTCTTCTACCGCTTCTGGCGTCGTCAATTCTGTATATCCAGCAGAGACAATCTCTTCACGCGCTTGGCGGACAACATCATTCATAAAAAAGTTAAAATTAATCACTCTTTTCCCTCCTCTAAAACTACCTATTTGTATCTTACCAGTTAATGTTTATGAAATACAAGTAAGTTTACTTGTATTTAAGTATAGAAAAGGTGTTAGAGCAATTGCTCTAACACCTTTTCTTTAATGACCACGATGTTTTTGCTTTGCTTTTTGTACTTTAATTAAACGTCTTCTTTCTTTTTCAGCTTCTCGCTTCTCCTTAGACTGCACTTTCTTTTCTTGTTTATGCAATTCATAAGATAAACTAATCGCCTCTTGCGCCTTAGTAAAACGTTTAACATTTGTTTCTTTTGCTGCTTGTCGTATGATACGCTTTATGTTTTTAGGACGCTGTTTTTCTTTAACTTCTACACCACATTTTGCAAAATGCTGAAAATGCTCTAAAAGTGAACCATTCACAAACATAAGCACTTCTTCATCTGACGGTTCCGCTCCAAAAATATACCTCGCTCCATACAATTTCCCTTGTTCTTTGCATGTAATAATTCCAACAAAAAATTGGCCATCGTGATATACTGTCAAATCCATTGACAGCCCCTCCTTTAAAAGATTAGAAATACGGGACATCCCGGAGGGGAAGGTTACTGACATGAAATCATGCGTCTGGACTACCAACCAGAACTGTGTTTTTGTATTTCTTTCACTATTATTATATCTTTTTTTCCATAATCTTCATATATTCAGCAATCATTTTTTTATGCGATCCTACAATATAGTCAGGTAGTTCTGTTACTGAAAAGAATTTAAGCTGAACTGCTTCTTCTTTATTCATAACAAAATCCCCTTCGTATTCATCCGTATAATAGGCGGTTGTTACAGATTGAAATTCATCACCGTTTGCTAATTTTGTAAAGTAGTTCGCTCCAGAAAATACATTGATTAGTCGCAAGTTCTTCACTTTTATTCCTGTCTCTTCATATACTTCACGATAAGCTGTTTCTTCTGGTGATTCACTAAGCTCCATTAGCCCGCCAGGTAGCCCCCATTTTCCGTACGGCTCTGTCCGCTGCTGCAATAAAACATATCCATTTTCATTTATAACGAGTACAACAGCACCAACTAAAATTAAAGGGCGATGACCAACTATTTTTCGTAATTCTTCTACATATCCCACCGTATCGCCTCCTTTTTCGTTGTCCACACTATTGTATCATATGTACGAAACGACAAAATGCGTATATTTTTCATTTTTTTAACAAAATATTTATTTTATGTGATTCATCTACTGTAGCTAACATAATGGATTCGACTTCTGTACTCTCCTCTAGAAATTCTCTCGCCCACGCTTCTGTTTTTCCTAATAATGCAAGAACATCTTTCTGAATCCTCCCATCCTTTACTAATACAAAAGAAACTGGAGATTTTCTTCCCGCCACTTTAAGATCAAGCCGCGAAACTGCTTCATATTCTGGATACCGAAATATAGAAACGACACCGTTCGCTTCCCATAATGCTAATTTAATCGTTTGAATATCGCTCACATTTCGCATGCGAAGTTCCGAAAACAAATATTCCACGGTAATTCTCGCCTTTTTCAAATTGCTAAAATCAATGGAACCATTATGTATAAGAATGATAGGTGCTGGCTCTAAAAAGCGTCTCCATCTATCCCATTTCAGCATTAAAACTGAGCTTATAATATGAAGTACAACGAGTATGAACGTTGTAATCATCGAGCCCAGTAACCCTACTTTTTCATCAGACAATGCGTTAGAAATATTCCCACCAAGCAATAACACTAATACAACATCTAAAAAACGAAGTTGTGCGATAGACCTTTGCCCCATTGCTTTCGCAACTAATATTAAAAATATGTATGCTATAATAGCCCGAATAACCCATTCACTATTAGAAAGATGCCGTGCTCCTTCAAAAATATGCATATGCATCACTTTGCACTCCTTACCCGTCTCAAACTGCTATCCTGTTTTAGTTTGCAACGTTTATGAGCATATATGTAAAAAAAGCTGGTTCGTTTAAAAACGAACCAGCTTTTTTTACTTAACTGAAAACATATATTTTTTATAAGTTTTCCGTACCGATAGTATGAGCCCCATCATAATCATATTCGAGAATAAGGAACTTCCCCCATACGATAAGAAAGGTAATGCAATACCTTTTACAGGCATTAATCCAACGATCATACCGATGTTTTGGAATATTTGAACTGTTAATATACCGATCGATCCAGCGCATAATAATGTACCAAATAAATTATCAGCGGAATAACCAATAATAATTGTTCGATATAGTAGTAATAGGAACAAGAAGACAACTAACGCTGCTACGATAAATCCACCTTCTTCGGCAATTGTAGCGAAAATAAAGTCAGTATGCTTCTCTGGGATATAGACGCTTCCTCCCCCAAACCCTTTACCTTCCATTCCTCCACTACCTACAGCTAAAATCGATTGTTGCGTTTGATAACCTTGATCTGCATTTTCAAATGGATTTAACCAACCTACAATACGCGACTGTTGGTGAGGTTTTAGTAAAGTAACTAAATTATTATAGAAAAAATCTTGATACTTAAAGAAAATAAATATTAAAGCAGATAATATGGTCAACGGAATAACTGTACATAATGCTATCAATTTCTTTTGAATACCTGACATAAATAAAATACATGCAATAGCAGCAGCATATAAGAACACCATACCTGTATCAGGTTGACTATATACAACCGCCATAGGTGGAAGTGACACTAGCATAATTTTACCTACTAGCTTTAAATCTGTTTGGAATGTCCTTGCCATATACTGTGCATTATGTTTTACTGCTATACTCGCTACTACAAGTAGCAATGCAATTTTGAAAAACTCAGACGGCTGAATTTGTCCAAATACTGGGAAAACAAACCATCTTTTTGCACCTAATTTTTCAGGTGTAAAACCTGATGGTGGTAATACTTTCAAAAGAATAAGTGAAGCAAACCCAGCAATATAAAGCGGCCAAGATAATTTTTGTAACTGATCTAAATCAATGCTTGCAACAAGAAGTAACAATACAACCCCAATTATGTAGTTAACACCTTGTTTCATAGCAAAGTTTGCAGCTCCATACTGTCCCGTTTGCTGACTGCTATATATAGCAGCTATACTCGTCACACATAGTGCACACAAAATTAAAATTAATTTTACATCTAAACTTTTTAGAAACTCGGTACTTCTTTTCATGACATCCTCCTGAAACATTGTTACGGCAAAAATAAAAAACCAGGAGTCAACATTCTTCATGTTTTGACGACTGATTACACATTATCTATAAAACACTTATATAGAATAACTCTCTTTTTCATACAATACAATATATTATACTACAGTTTCATCAGTAAGATTTGCCAAAAAAATTATTCTTTTCTTATTTTATATCCATATACCATATATCAGCAATGTATTTTCGTAAATTCCTAATACATAATCGTTTATTGTAAGATTACTGGGAAAGGTATTTATACATATAGTAGGATGTAGATGAAGAAATAAGATAATAAAAAGCTCGCATAAGCGAGCTTTTTATTAATATACAGATGTATTATTTTCTGACATGTTTTCCAAAATTTCTTTAACACGTCCTAAGAATTTACCACAAATTAAACCATCAAGTACTCGGTGATCAAGTGATAAACATAAGTTAACCATGTCACGAGCACCGAACATACCGTTATCCATAATTACTGGGCGCTTTACAATTGATTCAACTTGTAAAATAGCCGCTTGTGGGTAATTAATAATACCCATAGATTGAACAGAACCGAATGATCCTGTGTTATTAATTGTAAATGTTCCACCTTGCATTTCGTCTGCTTTTAACGATTTCGTACGTACTTTTCCTGCAAGTTCTGTAATTTCACGAGCGATACCTTTAATTGTTTTCTCGTCCGCTTGCTTAATTACTGGTACAAATAGTTCTTCCTCTGTTGCAACAGCGATAGAAAGGTTAATATCTTTCTTCTGAACAATTTTATCGCCAGCCCACATTGAATTGATTTGAGGATACTCTTTTAACGCTTGTGCTACTGCTTTTACGAAGAAAGCAAAGAACGTTAAGTTAAAGCCTTCACGCTTCTTAAAGTCACCTTTGATTGAGTTACGGTATGACACAAGGTTTGTCACATCTACTTCAATCATCATCCAAGCATGTGGTGCTTCATGTTTACTACGTAACATGTTTGCTGCGATTGCTTTACGCACACCTGTGACTGGAATTTCGATATCTCCAGGCATTGTAGGTACAGAAACTGGTTTCGCAGCTTCTACTTTTTGCGCTACTGGTGCTGCTTTTGGTGCTTCTGGGCGAGCTTCTACTACCGCCGCTACAGCTTCCTCTTTCTTCGCCGCACCTGCTTGCGGAATATTTCCAGATTCCACTAGCTTTAAAATATCTTTACGAGTGATACGGCCGTTTGCTCCCGTACCCTCTACTAGATCTAAATCAACGTTATGCTCACCCGCAAGTTTTAACACAGCTGGTGAAAAACGTGGTTTTCCATCAGTTGGTTGTTTTACTTTCGGTGCTTTTCCAGGCGTAATTGCTGCTGCCTTTGGTTCTTCTTTCGTTTTTTCCTCAACAGCTGTTGCTGCTACTTCGTCTGCGCCTTCTACTTGAATCACACAAACTACTTCACCTACAGCTAACGTATCACCTTCACCAGCGATTAACTCTTTCACAATACCAGTGAAAGAAGATGGTACTTCAGCATTTACTTTATCAGTCATTACTTCTGCAAGCGGATCATACTTGTTTACGTGATCGCCAACATTAACGAGCCATTTACTAATTGTGCCCTCTGTAACGCTCTCCCCGAGCTGAGGCATTGTAATATTTTCTACAGCCATGTATAGTCCCCCCGATTAAAATTCCGCAAGTTCACGCATTGCTTTTTCAACTTTATCTGGATTTACCATAAAGAATTTTTCCATTGTTGGTGCATATGGCATTGCTGGAACGTCTGGACCTGCAAGACGTGCGATTGGCGCATCTAAATCAAATAGACAGTTTTCAGCAATAATTGCTGCCACTTCACTCATAATGCTTCCTTCTTTATTGTCTTCTGTTACAAGAAGAACTTTACCTGTTTTAGAAGCTGCTTCAATGATTGCTTCTTTATCTAATGGATATACAGTACGTAAATCAAGAATGTGTGCAGAGATGCCATCTTGTGCTAACTTTTCAGCTGCTTGAAGAGCAAAATGAACACATAATCCGTACGTGATAACTGTAATATCATCACCTTCACGTTTTACATCTGCTTTTCCGATTGGTAATACGTAGTCATCCTCCGGCACTTCACCTTTAATTAAACGATATGCACGTTTATGTTCGAAGAATAATACTGGATCTTCATCACGAATGGCTGCTTTTAATAAGCCTTTTGCATCATATGGTGTAGAAGGGATAACGATTTTTAAACCTGGCTGGTTTGCAAACATCGCTTCTACAGATTGTGAATGATACAATGCACCGTGAACACCCCCACCAAATGGTGCACGGATTGTAACTGGACAAGTCCAATCATTATTAGAACGATAACGAATTTTTGCTGCCTCAGAAACAATTTGGTTTATTGCTGGCATGATGAAATCAGCAAACTGCATTTCAGCGATTGGACGCATACCATACATTGCTGCACCAATTGCTACCCCAGCAATTGCAGATTCTGCAAGCGGTGCATCAAGCGCACGATCTTCACCAAATTGATCATACAAACCGTGTGTCGCTTTAAACACGCCACCTTTTTTACCAACATCTTCTCCTAAAACGAATACTTTCTCATCGCGTTCCATTTCTTCGCGCATTGCTAATGTAATAGCATCAATATAAGACATTACAGCCATGAAACGTTCCCCCCTATTCTGCGTATACGTGCTTCAATGCATCTTCAGGTGCTGCATACGGAGCATTTTCTGCATATTCTGTTGCTTCATTTACGATATGCATAATTTCGTCTAACATTTGTTTTTCCGATTCCTCAGTTAACACACCAGCTTCTTTTAAATAAGCCGCGAATGTTATAATTGAATCTTTTTTCTTTGCTTCTTCTACTTCTTCTTTATCACGATAAACACGATCATCATCGTCACTAGAATGTGCTGTTAAACGATATGATACTGTTTCAATTAAAGTTGGGCCTTCACCACGACGACCGCGATCTGCTGCTTCTTTTACAGCTTTATATACTGCAAGCGGATCGTTTCCGTCTATTGTATATCCAGGCATACCATAACCAATTGCACGATCTGATACGTTTTTACATGCTAATTGTTTTTCAACCGGAATAGAGATTGCATATTTGTTATTTTCACACATAAAAATAACAGGTAGTTTGTGTACACCAGCAAAGTTTGCCCCTTCATGGAAGTCACCTTGGTTTGAAGAACCTTCTCCAAATGTAACGAACGTTACTAAATCTTTCTTCTCCATTTTTCCAGCTAGTGCAATACCAACTGCATGTGGTACTTGCGTTGTTACTGGAGATGAACCTGTAACAATACGATTTTTCTTTTGACCGAAGTGACCAGGCATTTGACGACCACCAGAGTTTGGATCTCCAGCTTTTGCGAAAGCAGACAACATAAGCTCTTTAGCTGTCATACCAAATGCTAGTACAACACCCATATCACGATAGTATGGTAATGCATAATCTTTCTCTCTATCAAGAGCGAACGCCGCTCCAACTTGTGCAGCCTCTTGTCCTTGACAAGAAATTACGAATGGAATTTTACCAGCGCGGTTTAATAACCACATACGTTCGTCGATTTTACGTGCAAGTAACATCGTACGGAACATTTCTAATACTTGCTCATCACTTAAACCAAGCTCTTCATGGCGCTTTTCTTTTACTTCTGCCATTTTTCATAACCTCCTAAATCCACATTTTTATGCGTGTAACGCTCTTCCATCTACAGCAAGTGCTGCTTCACCAATCGCCTCAGATAATGATGGATGCGGATGAATTGTATGTGCTACTTCCCAAGGTGTTGCATCAAGTACTCTTGCAAGACCAGCTTCAGAAATCATATCTGTTACATGTGGTCCAATCATATGAACACCAAGAATGTCATTTGTCTCTTCATCAACTACAAGTTTTACGAAACCATCTGATTCTCCGTATACAAGTGCTTTTCCGATTGCGCGGAATGAGAACTTACCTACTTTTAACTTATAGCCTTTTTCTTTCGCTTCTTGTTCTGTTAAGCCAACAGAAGCAACTTCTGGACTGCTATATACGCATTTTGATACCATAGAGTAATCAATTGGTGTAACTTCTTTCCCTGCAATATGTTCTACTGCAGTAATTCCTTCATGAGAAGCAACGTGAGCAAGTTGCAGGCCACCAATTACATCTCCAATTGCGTAAATATGCGATTCTTTCGTTTGATAAAACTCATTTGTTTGAATGTATCCTTTTTCCACAACGATATCTGTGTTCTCTAAGCCAATATTTTGCGTATTCGCTTGTCTTCCTACAGATACAAGCATTTTTTCTGCTTTAAATTCTTTATTTTCGCCGTTGTGTTCAGCTTGGATTGTTACTCCATTATCTTTTACCAATGTTTCTGGTAATACTTTTGCACCAGTTACCACTTTAATACCTTTTTTCTTGAATAGACGTTGCATTTCTTTTGAAACGTCTTGATCTTCTAGTGGTAATATCGTTTTTGCATACTCTAATACTGTAACTTCTACACCGAAGTCAGCAAGCATAGATGCCCACTCAATACCGATTACACCGCCACCAACGATAATAATCGAACTAGGAAGCGTTTCCATTTTTAGGGCATGATCCGAAGACATTACGTATTCTCCATCTAATTCTAAACCTGGTAATGAATTTGGACGAGAACCTGTTGCAACAAGTACATTTTTTGGAATTAACATTTCATTCTCTTCTCCACTTGCAAGTTCAACTGAAATTGTCCCTGGCATAGGAGAGAAAATAGACGGGCCAAGAATACGACCAATACCTTCAAACACATCAATTTTACCTTGTTTCATTAAATGTTGAACGCCTTTATGAAGCTGCGTTACAATCTTCTCTTTACGCTCTTGTACTTTCGCAAAGTTTAGTTCTACATTGCTTGCAATAACTCCGAACTCTTCGCTTTTTTTAGCAGTTGCATATACTTCCGCACTACGTAAAAGAGCTTTACTAGGAATACATCCTTTGTGTAAACAAGTACCACCAAGATTTTCTTTTTCGACTAGTGCTGTTTTTAACCCTAATTGTGATGCACGAATTGCAGCAACATATCCACCAGTACCGCCGCCAACGATGACTAAATCATATTCTTTTGCCATTATCTCAACCCCTAGCTACCGTTTCTTTTTCACGTACAACGTATTCTTTTGGAGCTTCTTCTTCACGTAATACACGAAGTGCTCCTTCTGCTAACGCTTCTAACTCATCTTCGCCTGGATGTACGATAACATCTGCAATCCAGTCCACTCGCTCTTTTATTTCATCGACAAGAATTTTACTGTATGCCAGTCCACCAGTTAATACGATTGCATCGATTTTCCCGTGAAGTACAGCGCTAGCTCCGCCAATCTCTTTTGCAACTTGATATGCCATTGCTTTATAAATAAGAGTTGCTTCAGGATCACCTTTTTCAACCATTTGCTCTACTTTAATCGCATCATTTGTACCGATTAAACTTACAAGTCCACCTTGTCCGACAAGTTTTTTAATCATTTCATCACGGTAATACTCACCAGAGAAACACATTTCTACTAGTTGCCCTACTGGTACTGTACCAGCGCGCTCTGGACTAAATGGTCCTTCTCCGTTTAAACCGTTATTCACATCGATTACTCTTCCTTTTTTATGAGCACCAACTGTAATACCGCCACCCATATGTGTAACTAATAAATTTAAATCCTCGTATTTGTGATTTAACTGTTCAGCTACTTTACGAGCAACTGCTTTTTGATTTAATGCATGGAAGATACTTTTGCGTTCCATACCAGCAATACCACTTATACGAGCAACCGGCTCCATCTCATCTACAACGACAGGATCCACAATGAATGCAGGAATGTTTAATCCAGAAGCAATTTCATATGCTAAAATGCCTCCAAGGTTTGAAGCGTGATGACCGCTAAAGCCATTTTTCAAATCTTCTAACATCGCATCGTTTACTGTATACGTACCGCCTTCGATTGGACGAAGTAATCCACCACGCCCACAAACAGCGTTTAATTTTGAAATGTTAATACCATGAGAATGTAGAACTTCTAAAATCGTTTCTTTTCGAAACTCATATTGGTCGATAATTCTCTTATATTTTCCAATCTGTTCTACGTCATGACGAATCGTTTCTTCTAGAACGGGTCTTTCATTATCAAAAACACCAATTTTTGTGGATGTACTACCTGGGTTAATAACAAGAATTCGATTTACAGACAATGTTGCTACCTCCACTAATAAATTCAAAAGGAAGCGGAAACCTCATAAGAGGTAACCACACCTTTTGTAAAAGTTATATATGAATGATTAGCGACGGCTAATAATATCGTGACCGTTGCGTAAGTAAGTGCTACGAGAATTTTTCAAGCTTGCAATGCGCTCTTCAGCTAGACGATCTGCCGCTACATAAGTTGCTATGCCATCGCGTTTTGAAATTTCGATTACTTTTGCAATCGTGTCATAAATAGACTCAACACGTTTTAGTGCACGTTCTCTATTGTATCCATATAATTCGTCTGCTACGTTAATTACGCCACCTGCATTAATTACATAATCTGGTGCGTATACAATACCCATTTCATGAATGATGTCACCGTGACGATCTTCTTTTAATTGGTTATTTGCAGAACCTGCGATTACTTTTGCTTTAAGTTGTGGAATAGTTTCATCATTAACTGTTGCGCCTAATGCACATGGTGCGTAAATATCGCATTCCACACCGTAAATTTCATTTGGTTCAACTGCTGATGCACCGAATTCTTCTACAGCACGTTGTACAGCTTCTTTATTAATATCTGTAACGATTAATTTTGCTCCTTCAGCGTGTAAATGTTTGCATAGATGATATGCTACGTTACCAACGCCTTGAACAGCAATTACTTTTCCTTCTAAATTGTCAGTACCGAAAGCTTCTTTTGCAGCTGCTTTCATACCACGATAAACACCGTATGCAGTTACTGGAGATGGGTTACCAGAAGAACCGAATGATGGTGAGATACCTGTTACAAAGTCAGTTTCTTCGTGGATAATATCCATATCATCTACTGTTGTACCAACATCTTCAGCTGTAATGTATCGTCCGTTTAGTCCTTGGATATAACGTCCTAGTGCACGGAACATTGCTTCGCTCTTATCTTTACGAGGATCACCGATAATTACTGTTTTCGCACCACCTAAGTTTAAACCAGCTGCTGCGTTTTTGTATGTCATCCCTTTTGCAAGACGCAATGCATCTTCAATCGCCGCTTCTTCAGAATCATATGTCCACATTCTTGTTCCTCCAAGAGCCGGTCCAAGTGTTGTATCATGAATTGCAATAATTGCTTTTAAACCAGATTCTTTATCTTGACAAAATACCACTTGCTCATAATCATATTTTTCTAAGTATTCGAAGATTTCTAATGTCATTGTCGTTTCCCCCTAATGTTTTACCCTTTTTGGTTTATTTTGAAGCAGTCGCAACTGCCAATGCTAATGAATATACTTTTGTTTCTGCTGAATCAGCACGAGATGTTAAAACAATCGGTGCTTTTGCGCCAGCAATCATTGCTCCTACTTTTGCATCCGCAAAGTATACGAGTGATTTATATAGCACATTTCCAGCTTCAATCGTTGGGACGAGTAAAATATCTGCCTTACCTGCTACATCACTTACTATGCCTTTATGCTCTGCTGCAATTTGTGATACTGCATTATCTAAAGCAAGTGGTCCATCAACGATACAATCTTTAATTTGTCCGCGGCGATTCATTTGTGTTAACATCGCTGCATCAATTGTCGCCTGCATCGCTGGATTCACAACTTCTACTGCTGCAATTGGTGCCACTTTTGGCAAGTCGATTCCTATTGCCCGGGCAACTTCTACAGTATTTTGTATAATAGCAGCTTTTTGTGTTACATCAGGTGCGATGTTCATCGCTGCATCTGTAACGAAAATAAGACGATCATAATTTGGAACTTCAAATGCTGCTACATGTGAAAGTACGCTACCTTTACGTAGGCCCCACTCTTTGTTTAACACAGCCTTCAAAATATTCGCTGTTGGGATGTTACCCTTCATAAGCACGTCTGCCTCACCATTTCTCACAGCTTTAACAGAAAGTTCTGCAGCCTCTGCATTAGACATTGCTGCAATCACTTCAACATGTTCTGAAGTTTGTAAACCATGTTCTTGTAGCATCCCCATTATTTTTTCTTGATTTCCATATAGACGAAATTGAGCTAGCTGTAATTTAATTGCTTTCGCTACAGCTTCAATTACTTCATGATCTTCAGCTACTGCTACAGCTACAGTTTTTTTAGGCTTTCCCGCTGCTTGATCAATTAAGTATTCTAACTTCATATTTTGTAATCAACCCTTTCCGTCGTCCCTCGTCTATTTATAAAGCAAATACCGTGCCAACTTTTAAAAGTGGTCTTACCAATAATGAAAACGCATTCAAAATGCAGTAAAATCAATACTTTGGAAAATAACGAAAGATTCTGTCTTATTTTGTCGCTTTTTGTATACCATGCAATAAATTGCACGGTGCGCAATTTATTGCATGCTATTTTTTGCATGGTCATACTTTTCTAGCTTATAATATAAATTTCGAACGGAAATTCCTAACACTTTTGCAGTTTGTGTTTTATTCCCATCAAATCTCTCCAAATATTCATGAATAATATTCCCTTCAAACTCTGTTACTAAATGTTCAAGTGGCTTTTCTTCTAATTCAGGTAATAAATGTGATTGCTTTGACTCCACCTGCTCTTCATTATGTAATGGTGGTAAATGTTGCACATCAATATAGATCTCGTTATAATTCATAAAAATAATCGCTCGTCCTAAAATATTTTCAAGTTCTCTCACATTTCCTGGCCATTCGTATGATTGTAAATATAAAATAGCTGAATCAGTGAGCCCTTCTACATTACGACCATAATCTTGATTAATTTTTTGAATCAACCTGTCCGCAATTTTCGGTATATCTCCTTTACGTTGACGAAGAGATGGAATTTGAATTGGAATTTTATTTAATCGATAATATAAATCCTCCCTAAACTTCCCTTCTAGAATAGCCTTTTCTAAATTCACATGTGTCGCTGCAATTACTCGAACATTAATGGGTATCGCTTTCGTCCCACCAACTTTTACAATTTCTTTTTCCTGCAATACACGAAGGAGTTTCGCTTGTGTATTTGCAGATAACTCCCCTATTTCATCTAAAAAAATACTACCGTTATTCGCTTCCTCAAAGAACCCACGTTTCCCGCCTCTTTTCGCTCCAGAAAACGCCCCTTCCTCATAACCAAATAATTCACTTTCTAACAACGTCTCCGAAATGGCCGCACAGTTTACACGGACGAATTTATTGTATTTTCGATTACTTCCATTATGGATTGCATGTGCAAACAATTCTTTACCAGTCCCAGATTCACCGCGTAACAGTACCGTTGCTGGTGTATTCGCTCCTAGCTTCGCCTGTTCGATAGCTGCCGTTGTTTCATCTGAATTTCCGACAATATCATCAAATGAATATTTTGCTTCTAATGTGCGAATAATTTGCCTTGCTCTATTCAATTCATTTGTTAACTTTTGAATTTCCGACACGTCACGGATAACGCCAACGCTCCCTTTCAATATTCCATCCACAATAACTGGCGCTACGTTTACAATTACATCGCGCTTTTTTTGCCCAATCTTCATATGTATTCCGCGCACCGCACGACGCGTTCGAAGTACTTTCATATGCATACTTTCGCCTTCTACAATATCAGTTGTAGCAGGCTTCCCAATAATATCTTCTTCTGTTAGACCCGTTAATTTCGTATATGCCGGGTTAATGACTAAACCTCTTCCTTTTTCATCCACAACCGAAATCGCTTCTTCAGATGAGTTGATAATTGCCTCTAATAGTGTTTGAATTTCTTTTAAGTCTGTAACTTCTTCCGCTAAATCTACAACTTCTGTTATATCTTTAAAAATTGCAAATGCCCCTTGTACCTCTCCGCCTTCTTTTAATATCGGTATACGCGTTGTAATAATTTTCTTTCCATTCTCTAATGTTAGTTCATAATTTACTTCTATTTGTTTCGTACGTATAATGCGAAGTAATTTACTAGTGGGAATGACTTCTAAAATATATTTTCCTATCGCCTCTTCTTTTTTATATCCGATAATACGCTCCGCACTTTTATTAAAAAGACGAACTTGTCCCTCTCGATCAATTACGATCATGCCGTCATGCGTAGAATTTAAAATTAATTCTCCTTGTTGCGTTTGTTCCTCTAACCGCCCAATTAACCCTTCCTTCTCATGCGCTAATCCTGTAACAATTTTTGCAATATCACCTGGTATAAGAAGAGTGTCTTTTTTCTTTTTTTCCAATAAAACTTTATGTACATCATCTTCACCTGTCATATCAAATATTACATCGATATGCATAGAAAGAAATGGAGTTACACTTTCTCCAATTGCAATTCCATATTCCTTAGCAATTTGTAATCCTTTTGCCAACGGATTTATATCAATAATCCCTATAATTTGAAATATATTCGAACTATGTAACAGATTCAGCAGTGCGCTCCCGCCTTCACCTGCACCAACAATTAATACTTTTTGTTTCATATATTACACTTCCTCTCGAAGTAACTCTGCAAATTTTTTCACACCCTTATCTTACTCGTTCAGCACCCTCTTGACAAACCCCCTTTCCGTATAACATCATTAAAATATACGAAATAATCTGAAAAGGAGAGTTATGTATGCAGCGTTACGTTGCTCTACTATTAGCACTCATCCCTATTTCATTAGCTGTGTTTGGTATAAAGTTAATGAGAGATACTGTATTCGGGATTCTATTTCCACCAATCTCTATACTGTGGTTACAATTTTTAATCGGTGCTCTCTGCTTCGGGCTCGGGTTTTATATCTTCGGTGGCTTCGTCTTGCACCGAGACCGTAAACGAAATAAAGTACAAGCTCACTTTAGAAGATAGGAAGGCCCCACTATTTATAAATAAAAAAATGAGACCGTTACACGCGGTCTCATTTTTTTATTGGCAACAACGTTCTTGCCGTTTCAGGGTAATCAGTAATAATCGCCGATATATTCATATCAAAATATTTACGCATAAGCGTTTCTTCATTAATTGTATAAGGGCGAACCTCTACACCACTTTCCATCGTTAGTTCGGCAATAGCATCTTGAAGATAACGATAATTCGGATGTACTGCTGTAGCTCCCATTTTTTTTGCGTATGCCCACGGACTATGCAAACCTTCGCGATATAAAATAGCTGTTTGAATATCAGGAGCCATCATATGGCACCGTTTCATACTGTAGTGATTAAACGAAGAAAATACAACGCGATCCTCTAAACTAAATTTCCGTACAAGCGTTATAACTTCTTCCTCTAAACCTCTGTATGGAATTTTATTATTTTTAAGTTCAATATTAAGTAGCAAACTCGTTCGTTCAAGCCATTCTAATACCTCTTCTAAAAGTGGTATTTTACAAAACCCTACTTTATCACCAAATTTATAACTTGCATCTAACTTGCATAAATCCTCATATACATAATTCCGAACCGCACCTTTTCCATTTGTTGTCCGGTCCACCGTTTCATCATGAATGACGACAACTTTTCCATCTTTCGTTAATTGAACATCAAGTTCAATTCCATCCGCTCTAAAAGACTCAGCCGCTTCAAATGAAATCATTGTATTTTCTGGGTACGTTCCAGCCGCACCACGATGTGCAAATATAAGAGTCATCCTCACTCCCCCAATCTTATGCTATACTATACGAAAAAGGAGGTACTTCTATGAGACCATTACAAATTTCTCCAGATACTGCAGTCCGCTTATCAAAAGCACTAGGTGTTCCACTTGAACAACTCATGCATATGCCGCAGCACATTTTAATTCAAAAGCTAGTTGAATTAGAAAAACAAAATAAAGACGAAGAGTAATACAGTCCTGTTTTGCAGGGCTTTTTATTGCCCTCCATTATACCATGGATACTTTCCCTACTAAAATTCTTTAATAGATGTACTTCGGTGCAATTTAGCCGTTCCTTCATCATTTAATAATGAATCATATCTTTTCTTTTTTGTTACAAGTCATAAAGAAAGCAGACTATTTATTTATAAGTCCCCATTGCATCCTTAAAACACGATAATACAAAACTAGAAAGCCTTTATATTATTTTTTATTGAACGTGCGGAGCATCCCCTGATTCGTATAGTTCTTTCGCCTTTTCCTCCCCGAATGTAGTTAAAATATAATGTTGCTCTTCTAACGCATCCATTGCTCTAGTTGCTTTACAAACGCTATCTTCTTGAGCATCCGAGAAATAATTGTGATCTTCTACAATTTTACTAAAATCTTTTTTCACCCATCTATCAGCAATTGCTAAAAGCTCATTTTTCTTCGCAAAGCTACTCTTATTTATGATTTCTTTTAACTTTTTAGCATTATTTTGAACCATTGGGATAGAGCCCGATTTTCGTTCTGCCACCACTTTTTGATGAGTCATGTGATGCATCGCTATAATGACTTCGCTTTCAGTAGAATTTTCAGTAACATACACATCAACAAAGACTCCATCTACCTCTCTACCTACTATCGTTTGGTCTTCTTTTTTGTCTATTTGAGCACTCACCTCTTTATCTGCTGGATTATCGGCAAGTTCTAACATTCCAAATGTAACTGCTACAGCGAGAACTCCCATAGCTGCTACTATTCCTAACCAAGTTAAAATTTTATTTTTCATTCCCCTTCTCCCTATCTATACCTATTTAATTACCTTATAAAAAACTCACTTATATGTAATATTACTAAAAATAGGTTTTATTTTCCATGGTATGAAATAATCTCTTTTTCTCAACAAAATAAAAAGACCAACGAATCATAAAATTCATTGGTCATTGAGTGAAAAGTTTATTGGTTTTAAAATTGATATTAAGTATAGATTTCAAGAATTTGTCGGCTTAGCTAAAGAGTAAACCCTTACTATCTTTACTCTCAGCTAGCTTTATGTTCAAGTCTCAGCTTATCCGCAACCATTGCGATAAACTCAGAGTTCGTAGGTTTTGCTTTTGACATGGATACTGTATAACCGAATAAGGACGAAATAGAATCAATATTCCCACGGCTCCAAGCTACTTCAATCGCGTGACGAATTGCTCGCTCCACACGGCTTGCTGTGGTATTATATTTCTTTGCGATATCTGGATACAATACTTTCGTAATCGATCCTAATAATTCGATATCGTTGTATACCATGGAGATTGCTTCTCGTAAATACATATATCCTTTAATATGAGCGGGTACACCAATTTCATGAATGATACTCGTAATACTCGCATCTAAATTTTTCGGTTTTCCATCTACTGTTGTTGCTGATCGGAATGATGGTAGTGGACGTTTAATCATAGCATTTGCTTTACCACTCACTTGACGAATATGACTAGTTAAATTCTCCATATCAAATGGTTTTAATATGAAATATGAGGCACCTAAGTCAACTGCTTTTTTCGTCACATCTTCTTGCCCGAATGCTGTCAACATAATTACGCTAGGCTGTTTTAACCTTTCAATATGTCGCATTTTTTCCAATACAGCTAAACCATCTAAGTGTGGCATAATAATGTCTAAAACGAGTACATCAGGTTGCTTATCTGTTAATAAGTTTAAACACTCTTGACCATTATAAGCAGTACCGATTACTTCCATATCATCTTGAGCAGCTACATAGCTCTCTAACATTGATACTAGTTCTTTATTATCATCCACAAGACATACTTTAATTTTCTCCACAGCTTTTCCTCCCTTACCGAATCGATTCTCCGACATGTGTATCCTTCTAGGCTACATGAATTGTTCGACAATTGTGTGAAAATTCCCTTTTAAAGTTTCTTACTTTCCGATAAAATCACAAAAAAATATGTTTATCGCTCATTTATTCCCTTTCGCAACACATTCCATCATAGAAATACAACGAAACGTTCAACCCTTTTCTTTTATTTTACAACAAAAAACACCTCTTGCGGAGCTTTTACAAAATTTCAACGAATTTTTCAACAGAAAAAGCGAGCTAATATGTATTAGCTCGCTTTTTTCTCTTGATCATAAATATTAATTCCAGCTTGATGTAACATCCATTCAATATGAACACCATATCCTGATGTTGGATCATTTACAAATACATGTGTAACAGCACCAATTACTTTTCCATTTTGTACAATTGGGCTTCCACTCATTCCTTGTACGATACCGCCCGTTTTCGCTAATAGACGTTTATCTGTTACTTTTATTACCATACCCTTTGTAGCTGGGAATTTTTGCTGCACTGTACTAACGACTTCAATATCAAACGCTTCTACTTTATCTTGATCAATAACTGTTAATATTTTTGCCGGTCCTTCTTTTACTTGATGAGATAATGCGATAGGCATTGCTTTATCCATTATACCGTTTTTCATATTCGTATTTAATTTTCCAAAAATACCATATGGACTATTAATTGTAATATTGCCAATCACTTCACGATCTGGTGAAAATCTTGCTAATTTCTCGCCTGGATTCCCATGACTGCCTCTTTCAATTGATGTAACTGTCGAGCGCATAATTTGTCCATCTTCGACTTGAATCGGCTTTTTTGTATCATTATCAGAAATAACATGACCAAGCGCCCCGTATTTCATAGAATCCGGATGAACAAATGTCATCGTTCCAATTCCAGCTGCCGAATCACGGATATACAAGCCAATTCGATAAGACGCTTCACCATTGTCTTTTTGCGGCGTTAGCTTCGTGCGAATATATTTTCCATCTCTTAGCAATACAAGATTAAGCGGTTCACCTGTTTCTCCACTATTATGAATAAACGGTGCTACATCACTCATTCTTTCAATGGTTTTACCATTAATTTCAGTAATCATATCTCCAATTTGTACACCTGCTGTTTCACCAGGAGATATTTTACCTTTTTCAGTTTGAATTAAATGATGGCCTACAACAAGTACACCTTTTGTATTTAATTTCACACCAATTGATTGTCCACCTGGAATCACTTTAAAATCTTTTAACACTTTCACATTTACTTTTTTCACTGGAAAACCCGCAAGCTGAAATACCATATCAGCTTCACCATTTTGATGAGAATTTACCATAAGTCCTTGTTTTTGTTCATTCGAACTCACTGTAAATACATGACGATTTGTGGATGAAGCTTTGAAAACTGGTAATGATGATATTTCTGATTGTTGTCCTTCAAAAACAACAAGTTGTTTCGGTGATGAAATAAACGTTCGAAGCGGTTTAAAACATCCAATAAAAACTAAAGAAACAAGGAGACAAAGACCTATTATTTTTCGAAATTTTTCTAATTTCAACTTGTTCACTCTCCTCGCTCCTACCCCACATTCAGCCTCTTGGCTTCACTTTTTAATCTCTCCTTGCAATGCTTTATTTATAACCGGAAGAATTAAGAAATCGTCATTTGAGAAAAAAAGCTATCCATTACTGGATAGCCTCTGCTGTCTGTTTAAAATGATGCGCTTGCGTAAGTAATTCTTTCGCATGCTCCGTCGTTAAATCTGTGATTTCCACACCAGAAATCATTCGAGCTATTTCTGTTACTTTATCCTCCATAGTTAAAACAGTAACTGATGTAATTGTCCGATCATTCGCTACTTGTTTTCGAATAAATAAATGCGAATCTGCCATTGAAGCTACTTGAGGTAAGTGCGTAATACAAAGTACTTGCGAGTTTACTGATACTCGATAAATTTTTTCAGCAATAGCCTGTGCGACCCGGCCACTTACACCCGTATCCACTTCATCAAAAATAACAGATGCAACCCCTTGATGCTTAGAAAAAATGCTTTTTAAAGCTAAAATGATACGAGATAACTCTCCGCCAGAAGCAACCTTTGAAAGTGGTTTTAGCGGCTCTCCTGGGTTCGTCGAAATATAAAATTCCACATGATCGTAACCATCCGCCGTAAGTCTTACCGGTGCACCTTCTACAAGGGGTTCTTCTGCATTTCCTTCTCTCTTCATAATTCTCACTTCAAATTTCGTTTTTTCCATATATAATTCTTTTAATTCCTGATGAATTGCATTTGTAAGGTGTTCTGCAAGCTCATGACGCATATTACTTAACAACGTTGCTTCTTTCAGAATAACACTTTCTAATTCCTTCAACTGTTTCTTCGTCGTTTCAATATGAACGTCTTTATTTTCAATTGTAAATATTTCTTGTTCAATTTTATCTGCATACGCTAAAATCTCTTCTACAGTATTTCCATATTTTCTCTTTAGCATACGAATTTCATTCAAACGTGTTTCGATTTCATCTAAACGATTTGGATCATATTCCATCATATCGAGCTTTTCTCTCAGTTGATATGCAACCTCTTCTAATAAGTAATAGCTATTTGCAATTGAATCATGATTCTCTTGATACATTTCATCTAAATGTGTAATACTTTCCATTTGTCCCATTGCGCTTCTTACATTATCTAATCCTTGTCCGTCAGCACTCAATGAACGATATGCATCACCTAATGCTTTATAAATCTTTTCAAAATTAGAAATTTGCAATCGTTCCTCAGTTAATTCATTTTCTTCATCCATCTTTAAATCGGCTTTGCGAATTTCTTCATGCTGAAATTGAATTAAATCTAAGCGATGTGCCATCTGTTGTTCATTTTCACTTAACGATTTCAATTGTTTTTTTAATTTTTCATAGTCAGCGTATACGTTTTGATATATGTCTAGTTGTTTAACGATTCGATCCCCATCAAAGTGATCAAGCATAAACAGATGTCGTTCTTCATTCATTAAATCTTGCGTTTCATGCTGTCCATGAATATCAACAAGTGTTTTCCCAATTTCTTTTAATATGCTAAGTGTAACAAGCTTCCCATTTACACGACATACACTCTTCCCGTTCGCAGCAATATCACGCTTTAAAATAATCATGCCATCTTCTATTTCTATATCTAACTCTTCTGCCTTTTCAATACATGGATGCTTATCATCTTCAACATAAAACAGCCCTTCAATCTCAGCCTTTTCTGTTCCATATCGAACAAATTCTGCTGACCCACGGCCACCTACAAGTAAACTAATCGCATCAATAATAATCGATTTTCCGGCCCCTGTTTCACCGCTTAAAACCGTTAAACCTTTTTGAAAAGAAATATTTAATGCTTCAATAATAGCAAAGTTTCTAATCGATAATTCCGATAACAATGCCCCATTCACCTCGTTATAAAATAATCCCTTACTAAAGGATTTTCTCAGTTCTTCATTCAAATAATCATGCTATATATTTGTATGTATATACTCTTCTAACCCGCTTCATTGTACCAAACATTCGTTTTACGGGTCAATCCATCTATTTTCTAACTTTATGCAAACAAAATATTATATTACAATTGAAAAATCATATTTTTGACCAATAAAAATATCTTGTTCACTTCCCACTTTACGATGGAAAGCAAACAAGATTTTTTGTTACAACATATTTAAGAAACGATCAGAGACAACACCTGTATCGTCAGGTGTACGGCAAATAATTAAGCAAGTATCATCACCACAGATGGTTCCGATGATCTCATCCCACTCTAAATGATCAATAAGTGCTCCAAGTGAATGAGCGTTACCAGGCAATGTTTTTAGCACAAGCATATGTCCTGCCGTGTCTAATTTTACAAATGAATCCACTAGATTTCGTTTTAATTTTTGTAACGGGTTAAATCGTTGATCTGCTGGCAAGCTATATTTATAGCGCCCATCATGTAATGGCACCTTCACTAAGTGCAGTTCTTTAATATCGCGCGATACTGTTGCTTGCGTTACATTAAATCCCTCATTACGTAAAATATCAACTAATTCATCTTGTGTTTCAATTTCTTTGTTTGCAATAATTTCCCTGATTTTAATATGGCGCTGACCTTTATTCATACATTTGCACCTCACACTATCTCTTACCATAGTTTAAACATTGGTATACTTCACTTATTTATGTTAACTTATAATTCGTTTCTTGTACACAATTGTTTTTACAATCATTATACAATTACAGCAAAAAGAGGAACAACATATGTTATTCCCCTTTCCCTTTTTGTTTTAGAACGTCATGCGCTTCTGTAACAACTTGCTCTATAGAAATCGGAGAATGATTTTCGCCATTCTCACGTTCACCATGCCATTTCAGATGAATTAAAAATTCAATATTACCATCCCCACCCGTAATTGGTGAGAATGTTAAACCTTCCACATCATAGCCCTCTTTTAAAGCAAAATCGACAATCATCTCTACAACAGCTTCATGTACTTTTCTATCACGAACGATACCTTTTTTCCCAACTTGCTCTCTTCCAGCTTCAAACTGCGGTTTAATTAACGCTGCTACATCTCCGTTAGGCATAAGCATTGTTTTTAAAACTGGCAGTATAAGCTTTAATGATATAAATGAAACATCAATACTTGCAAATTGAGGTAAACCACGTTCTAAGTCTGCTGGTGTCACGTAACGGAAGTTTGTTCGTTCCATTACAACAACACGCTCATCTTGACGTAATTTCCACGCTAGCTGATTGTATCCTACATCTAATGCATAAGATAATTTCGCTCCATTTTGAAGCGCGCAATCTGTAAAGCCACCAGTTGATGAACCAATATCTATCATAACTTTATCTTGTAAATCAAGATGAAATGTCTCTAATGCCTTTTCAAGTTTATAACCACCACGACTTACATACGGCATAACTTGTCCCTTCACCGTAATCTCAGTATCTTGCGAGATTTTCTCTCCTGGCTTATCAAGTCTCATCTCATTTGCATATACGAGTCCGGCCATAATGGCGCGCTTTGCTTTCTCACGCGTTTCTATAAGTCCTCGCTCTACTAATAGTACATCTACTCTTTCTTTTTTTACGCTCATTTGTTACGCCCTTTTTTGTTTTGATGGAATCATTGTATGAATACGGTCTACAACAGCATCTGTCGTTAAACCAATTTCTTCTAATAATTTTGTTACACTTCCGTGCTCTATGAAGCGGTCTGGAATACCCATTCGTTCAACTAATGCACTATGGTAACCATTTTCAGATGCAAATTCAACTACTCCTGTTCCAAAACCACCGATTAAACAAGCTTCTTCAATCGTTAAAATCGGTATATTCTTCCCTAGAAGATCATGTAAATATGCTTCATCCATTGGTTTAATAAAGCGAGCATTCACTACTTTCACTGAAACCCCAGCTTTTTCAAGACGCTCAGCTGCTTCCATTGCCATTGGTATTGTCGTACCAAACGTTAAAATAGCTGCTTGTGTACCCTCTTTTAACGTCTCCCACGTACCGATTGGAATCGCCTTTAATTCTTCATCCATATGAACGCCAAGTCCATTACCACGAGCATAACGCAATGCGATTGGTCCATCTTCATATTGCATCGCCGTATAAACTAAATGTTGCCCTTCATTTTCATCTTTCGGCATCATAAGCACCATATTCGGCAAGTGACGTAAGAATGAGATATCAAATACGCCTTGATGCGTTTCACCATCTGCTCCTACTAATCCCGAGCGATCTATTCCGATGAAAACATTTAAATTTTGGCGGCATATATCATGAACAACTTGGTCATATGCTCTTTGTAAAAATGTCGAATAAATTGCTAAGAATGGCTTCATTCCTTGCGTTGCCATACCTGCTGCCATTGTTGTAGCGTGCTGTTCTGCAATACCTACATCAATCATACGATCTGGGAATTCTTTTTGGAATTTCTCAAGTTTTGATCCAACAGGCATTGCAGGTGTAATTGCTACGATACGCTCATCCGCTCTCGCTAGCTTAAGTACTGTTTCACTAACGACAGCACTCCATGCTGGTGCAACTTCTTTTGGCTTAACGAAGTCACCTGATTCAATTTTATAAGGTCCTGTTCCATGCCAAGTTCCAATAACGTCACTCTCAGCCGGTTTATAACCTTTTCCTTTTTTCGTAATAACGTGAACAAGTACTGGGCCTTTTGTTTTCTTTGCATATTGCAACGTTTCGAATAACTTTTCATAATCATGCCCATCGACTGGACCTAAATATGTAAAGCCTAACTCTTCGAAAAAGACACCAGATACTAGTAAATATTTAAGACTATCTTTTATTTTCTCTGCTGTCGCAGCCACTTTCCCGCCAACTGCTGGGATTTTCTTTAATATATACTCTAATTCATCTTTTACCCAGTGATATTTTCCTGCGGTACGTAAACGACCGAGTACATTATGAAGCGCACCAACGTTTGGTGCAATTGACATTTCATTATCATTCAAAATAACAATCATGTCTGTTTTTTCATGTCCAATATGGTTCAATGCCTCTAAGGCCATTCCACCTGTTAAAGCACCATCTCCAATAATTGGTATAACATATTCTTTCGTTTTCTTTAAATCACGTGCCAGAGCCATTCCCATTGCAGCCGATAACGAAGTCGAGCTATGACCAGTTTCCCATACATCATGCTCACTCTCGCAACGTTTCGGGAAACCACATAGACCTTGATATTGCCTTAATGTACCAAACTCTTTCGCGCGTCCAGTTAAAATTTTATGTACATAGGATTGATGTCCTACATCCCATAAAAATTTATCTTGCGGGCTATCAAATAATTTGTGCAGAGCAATTGTGAGTTCTACTACACCTAAATTAGGTGCAATATGTCCACCTGTTTGAGAGAGCTCTTCAATTAAAAACTTACGAATATCCTCACTCAATCCCTCTAGTTCACTGATAGACATATCTTTCAAAAAACTAGGGTTTTGAATTTGCGTTAGATCCACATGGATCACTCACTTTCATTTCATAATCTGTCAACATGTCAAATATTATAAAAAACATTTACACAAAACAAGAAATTCTCTTTTCTATTTTTCGTCTTGTCCCGCTATTAACCAGTCTATTGCGCCTTAATCCTATTATAAACCATATTTCTTTAGGCGATGAAAAAAATAGCCGCTAACACGAAGTGATAACGGCAATGTAATCTACATATATTTTTGCCAATAACAAGAAAAGAAAAACCTTTTCCTACATTTATATCATAAAATGATGAATGACTCAACAAATGAAAACGCTGTTATATTAGTTATTACGTTTTGCAATCAAATCGCAAATAGATAGTAAATATTCATCTTGTAATTGCAAGGAGCTAATTGCACCTTTTGCTTCTGCAATTGTTTCTTCTAAAATATCCTTTGCTCTATCTACAGTAAACAACGTCGTATATGTGCTCTTTTCATTAGAAAGATCGCTACCAATCGGTTTTCCAATCTCTTCTTCGGTGCCTTCGACATCTAAAATATCGTCTCGAATTTGGAAAGCTAGACCGATATATTTAGCAAACGTAAGCAACTTTTCTTCTTGCTCTTCTGTCGCATCAGAAAGTATCGCACCCGCAAGTACAGCAAATTCAAGCAGTTTTCCGGTCTTATGTTTATGGATGTACTCCAATTCATCAATCGTAAGGCGTTTCCCTTCAGCTTCCATATCTGCCACTTGTCCGCCAACCATTCCTTCTGGTCCTGCTGCTTTTGCAAGTTCAAGTACAAGTCTTACTTTTTTTTCTGCAGAAATTTCTTTTTGCTCATATGCCATAATAACTTGAAAAGCATACGTCAATAAGCCATCTCCTGCTAAAACTGCCATCGCTTCACCAAATACTTTGTGATTTGTGGGCTTTCCTCTTCTTAAATCATCATCATCCATACAAGGTAAATCGTCATGAACTAACGAATATGTATGAATCATTTCAAGAGCACAAGCTGCACCTACTCCAAGATTTCTTTCTTTCCCAAAAGCTTGTAATGTTGCAAACAAAAGTAACGGGCGGAGACGTTTTCCACCCGCTTCTAAAGAATATGCCATCGCTTCACGAAGTACATTTGGACATTGTAATTCATTTGCATAGCTTACAAGTTTCTCTTCTACGAAAGTTTTACTTTCCTTCAAAAAAGTATCAAAAGCAATCGTCACTATGCTTCATCTCCTAAAGCAGTAAACGGTTCAAGCTCTCCATCTTCCCCAAGAATAACTGCCATTTGTTCTTGTACATTCTTCAACTTCTCATCACAAAGCTTAGATAATTCCATACCCTCTTTAAAATAAGAAATCGCTTCTTCTAAAGGTACGTCACCTTGTTCTAGCTTAGAAACAAGATGCTCAAGTTGCGAAATTGCCTCTTCAAAGCTTAATTTATTTTCCATTATTCAATTCACGCTCCTCTATGCCTGATACGCTACAATCTAGTATTCCATCTTGTAATTGAACTGAAACAGCATCTCCAAGGCTTACATCTTTCACACTTTTTAACACTTGCTTCTCTTCATCATATACAAGCCCGTACCCTCTCATCATTACTTTAAGCGGACTTAACGCTTCAAGTTTTTGAGCAGCTCTTACAAAGGCAAATTCTTTCGTTTGAAGTAACGTTTGCATTTCACGTTGTAATTGCTTTTGCAACGTTTCAACAGCTACCTTCGTTTGAATAATTTTTTGAGATGGGTGGTGCTTCTCTAAATAAAATGAAAGTTGCTTTAACTGATTCACCTTTTTATCAATATAGCGCTCTTTCGCTAAAACAAGCTGTTCTAGCGCTCTATCTAATTGCTCTTCCTTTTGCTCATATACTTGTCTTGGATAACGGAACGCATACGATTTTTGCAACACTTGTAGTTTTTCTTCTTTTTTATGTACTAACTCTTTCATTGCTCTTTGCAATCTCAGAGTTCTTTGTAATACCTTTTCTTGTAACTCTATAATATTAGGTGCTGCTAGCTCAGCTGCTGCAGTCGGTGTTGGCGCGCGTAAATCTGCAACAAAATCTGCGATTGTAAAATCCGTTTCATGGCCTACTGCCGAAATAATAGGAATTTCACTCTTAAAGATTGCTCTTGCAACCATTTCCTCATTGAAAGCCCATAATTCCTCAATAGAACCTCCACCACGACCAACGATTAGTACATCTATCTCTCGCATTTCATTCGCTGTACGAATCGCTTGTACAATCGAGGGAGCCGCTGACTCCCCTTGTACAAGTACCGGAAATACAATAACATTCCCAATTGGATAACGACGTTTAATCGTTGTTATAATATCACGAATCGCTGCTCCTGTTGGCGACGTAATCACACCTATTGTTTTAGCGTAAGGAGGAATTGCTTTTTTATAAACTTGAGAAAAAAGTCCTTCTTCTTCTAAGCGAACTTTTAACTGTTCGTACGCTAAATGTAAATTTCCGACTCCGTCAGGCTGCATGTCTTGAATATAAATTTGATAAGAACCACTCGCCTCGTAAACAGAGATTTTCCCTTTCACGAGTACCTTCATCCCATTTTCAGGTTTGAATTTAATATTACGATTATGACCCGCAAACATAACCGCTGCGATTCTTGCATTTTCATCTTTCAATGTAAAATACATGTGGCCACGGCTATGATTTTTAAAGTTGGAAATTTCACCTTTTAACCAAACAGACTGCAAATGCGGATCATATTCTATTTTTGTTTTTATATAGCGTGTTAACGCTGTAACGGTTAAATATTGCTTCTCCATTTCTCTCTCCTCATAGCCGACTCAAATTATTTACAAACGACACCTGCACGTTTGGCAGATTCAACAGTATTATGAAGAAGCATTGTGATTGTCATTGGACCAACACCCTTTGGCACAGGTGTAATGTAACCCGCAACATCTAACACGTTGTCAAAGTCAACATCACCACAAAGTTTTCCTGTTTCTAAACAACGGTTAACACCAACGTCAATTACAACCGCTCCTTCTTTAATATAATCCGCTGTTATCATTTTAGGTCGTCCAACAGCTACGATTAAAATATCAGCTAACTTCGATAACTCTTTCATATTTTGCGTCTTAGAATGACAATATGTGACAGTGGCATTTTCATTTAAAAACAATTGCCCCACTGGTTTACCGACAATATTACTTCTTCCAATTACTACTACATGTTTTCCAGAAATATCAAGATTTGTTTCTTTTACTAATTCTACAATACCATGCGGTGTACATGGAAGGAATGTATCTTGTCCCGTCATCATACGTCCCACGCTGATTGGGTGAAATCCGTCTACATCCTTTTCTGGTGAAATTCTTTCAATGATAGCTTTTTCTTCAATATGTTTTGGTAAAGGTAATTGCACCAATATGCCATTAATACGGTCATCGCCATTTAAGCGATCGATTTCAGCAAGCAAACGTTCCTCAGTAATTGTTTCAGGAAGTTCAATTAGCTCTGAGTAAATCCCTACTTGTTCACAGCCTTTTTCTTTTCCTTTCACATAAGAACGAGATGCTGGATCTTCTCCAACTAAAATAACTGCTAACCCTGGTACAATACCTTGCTCTTTCAACTTCACAACTTCTTCTGTCAATTGTGCTCGTTTTTTCTCCGCAACTTCATTTCCTTTGATGATTACTGCTACCATTTTAAGATTCCCCCTTAAAGAATTTACAGTGTATCTTTTATATTAGATAAAACGCCGTTAATAAAACGACGAGATTCCTCATCCCCAAATGTTTTAGCAATTTCAATTGCTTCGTTAATTGTTACGTTGTGTGGAATTTCTTCCATGTATTTCATTTCATACACAGCTACACGTAAAATACTGCGATCAACAATGCTAATACGCTCAAGCTTCCACTTTTTTAAGTTTTGACGAATCGCTTCATCGATTGCTTCTTTATTTTCTACAAAACCTACTACAAGTGACTCTAGAAACTCATTTGTTTCTTCGCCTTCATCTAGCGTGTTTTCCACTGCTACTTTCGGTTCTAATTCACCTGTAATATCCATTTGGTATAATGCTTGCATTGCTCTTTCTCTAGCCGTCCTACGTTTCATTGTAACTCTCCTTTATGCTTCAAGTCTTTCCTTATACTTTGTTATATTATTATAATTTATAAGCCGTCAATTCACTTACTCTTACAGTTTTCATTGATTTTCCAACCTTATAATACAATGATAATAACACAATTTATCGTTTCACACACGGGTTACAAGGCTGAAAAATAATAAAAAGATTAACTTCAAGTTCCATATCTTATCACAATGTACGTTTTTTGGAAAAACGACACATTTCCTTGTTTATTTCTTATTTTTTGAAATAGTATAATAATTAGAGGGTTGTAATTTGTGAAGAAATGAAACGATAAAAAAGATGCCTATGTTACTAGGCACCTTTTCATTCTTACACTGGTTCGATTTCTGTTTTTTGTGTTTCGAATGTTACGCCAACGATGTGAACATTCACTTCTTTTGGCTCAAGTCCTGTCATCGTAAAGAGTGCTTGGCGAATATTGTCTTGAATCTTTTGTGCAACAACTGGAATTGCTACACCAAAATACATTACAACATAAAGGTCAACGATAATATCTTCGTTTGCTAATTCAACCTTTACACCTTTACCATGATTTTTCTTACCTAACTTCTCAACAACATCTGTAGCAAAATTACCGCGCATTGCCGCTACACCTTCTACTTCAGCAGCTGCAATACCTGCAATTACTTCAATTACTTCTGGTGCAATTTCTACTTTACCAAGAGTTGTATCTTGACCCATATCTAACATATGTTCAGCCATGAAAAAAACCTCCTTTAATGTATCACTGCGTCACAAGTTCATGCTCTTCCAAAAATTTCGTATTAAACTCACCTTTTACAAAATCAGGATGATCTAGCAATTGCAAATGGAACGGGATTGTTGTATGTACGCCTTCAATGACAAATTCACTAAGTGCGCGCTTCATTTTTGCAATTGCCTCTTCACGTGTTTTTCCGTGAACAATTAATTTAGCAACCATCGAATCATAGAAAGGTGGGATTGAATATCCCGGATATACAGCTGAATCGACGCGAATACCAAATCCTCCTGGTGGTAAGTACATTTCTACTTTACCTGGAGATGGCATAAATTTTTTGGCAGGGTTTTCCGCATTAATTCGACATTCAATTGCCCAACCATTAAATTGTACTTCTTCTTGCTGTAACGATAACTTTTCTCCTGAAGCAACAAGAATTTGTTCTTTAATTAAGTCCATTCCCGTTACCATTTCAGTAACCGGATGCTCAACCTGAATTCTCGTATTCATCTCCATGAAATAAAAGGTTTTCGTTTTATATTCATAAATAAACTCAACCGTACCAGCACCTGTATAATCAACCGCTACCGCCGCTTTAACTGCCGCTTCACCCATCTGCTTGCGAATATCTTCATCAAGTGCAGGTGATGGACTTTCTTCTAATAGTTTTTGCAAACGGCGCTGAATTGTACAATCACGCTCTCCTAAATGAATGGCATTTCCGTGTGTATCTGCCATTATTTGAATCTCAACATGGCGGAAATCTTCAACGTACTTTTCTAAGTATACACCAGGGTTCCCAAAAGCGGTACTAGCTTCTTGCTGTGTAATTTGAATTCCTTTTATAAGCTCTTCTTCATGGCGTGCAACACGAATACCTTTTCCGCCGCCACCTGCAGTCGCTTTAATAATAACTGGATATCCAATTTGATTAGCAAGCTCGATCGCTTCTTCGGTATTTTTAATAATCCCTTGTGAACCTGGTACAATCGGAACCCCTGCTTCTTTCATTGTATCACGAGCAACGTCTTTTGTGCCCATCTTTGAAATAGCTTCTGGACTTGGACCGATAAAAATCAAGTTACATTCACGGCATAACTCTGCGAAATCTGCATTCTCTGCTAAAAATCCGTATCCCGGATGAATAGCATCGCAGCCTGTTAACTTCGCAACGCTAATAATGTTCGTCAAATTTAAATAGCTTTCTTTCGAAATCGTTGGTCCTACACAATACGCCTCGTCTGCAATCTGTACGTGAAGTGACTCTTTATCTGCTTCTGAATAAATTGCAACTGTTTCAATATCCATTTCTTTACAAGCACGAATAATTCGTACAGCAATTTCCCCACGATTGGCTATTAATACTTTTTTTATCATCACAAAGACTCCCTTATTACGCTTTTACAAGAAATAGCGGTTGTCCATACTCAACAAGCTGTCCGTTATTAACAAGAATTTCAACAATTTCGCCCTCTACATCAGCATCAATTTCGTTAAATAACTTCATAGCCTCGACAATACATACGATAGAATCTTTCGATACTCTATCCCCAACACTTACATATGGAGGTGTATCAGGTGAAGAAGAAGAATAGAATGTACCTACCATTGGTGAGGTGATCTTATGTAGGTTTTCATCTTGAACAGTTTTCTTCTCTTCTTGTTTTGGCGCTTCTGCTTGCGCTGCTGCTACTGTCGTTTCAACTTCAACAGGCGCTACTGGTTGCATAGCTTGTTTTGCTGCAGGTGCTTGCACAGCAACAACTTCATTACCACGCTTTTTCATTTTGATTGTTGTACCGTCTTTTTTGTATTCAAATTCATCAATATTAGAGCTATCAATTAATTTAATTAATTCACGAACTTCTTGAATTTTAAACATGTAAAATCCACTCCCATACTCTTGTTTGTCCCGTTTTTACAGATTCTCGTCACGAAAACTAGATTGACTGTAAAAATACGATGTATTCTATTAGAAAATATATTTCATTAACTAATAGAAATATTTACTATTTCCATCTTACGATAAATTTTTTAAACATTCCAATTTATATTTCTTTATAATAAATCGAAACTCCTGTAAAAATATTATTCCAATAAAAATTTAATACCTAGTAATAATACCAAGTTTCACATGAAATTGGCAAGACCACTTCTTAAAAAACATTCACTACTTTAGCAAAACGTTACACAGCAAACATGCCATTCCCTCTCCACTCTTCACTACACCTATAGTCAATAACATATTTTTACCAAATATTATTTTTTTGTTTACACGCCGTTCATCATTCCTTCATATAAGAATAGTATGTTCAAAGTGTAGAAAATATATTGTGTCGAGGTGTGGAAATATGATATGGCTCATTCTCTTTTTACCTGCTGTAATCGTTTGGGCATGTGTTCTTTGCATCCACGTCAAATCCGGAAAAAGTAATCATCAGTACCATGAACCATTAATCTTTTACTCGCAACGTGTTTCTCCATTCCGAGTTGAACATAGTAAAAATAACTACAAAGACGAAATAGAAAAAAGCTATCGAAAATGATAGCTTTTTTCTATTCACACATTTACTTACATACTCTATTTTACTATTTGCATACCCTTTGCTTAGTAAAAGATAATAATCCGCAGGGAAATCCCTGCGGATTAAAGTTTCACTTATTTCGCTGGTGGATCAAATTTCACACCTACATCTTTTGATCCGCCTTCACTTCTTACAAGTTGAATAATTTTATTTGCTTCTTTCTGTGAATGTTTTGCCGCTTTAACCGTTACTCTAATGTCAGTACCATCAGCTCTTACAAGAGCATCTGGATATCCTCCTTGAGATTTAATTACTGTCTCAAGTAATTCTTGCTTCGTTTCCATTGTCGTAATGGCATCAAAATTTTCTTTTGCTTTATTCTTTTCTGTTGCTGAAGCTTTTGTTGAACTCATCACTTCTTGTAATTTTGCTTTTTGTTCACTACGCTGATCTTCCATTTGCATACGTAAAGCTGTGAAATTCTCATCACTTGATTGAACTGATACATTGCCCTCTTTTTTACTTGTTTCTTTTTTTGCATTTTCTTTTTTATCTGTTTCTTTATTTGTTGTTTCCTTGCTTGTATTTTCTTTTTTCGGAGTTTCTTTAGGCGCTTCGTTTGTTACTGCTTTATCAGTACCTTGTTTTTCTTGTCCAATCTTTTCACCTGTTGCCGGCGATGCTGTATTCATTTTGTCAGGAGTTGTCACGTAATACACAGATAGTACAACAACTAAACTTAACATCGTTAATAACCAAACTGTTTGTTTTTTTAACACTTTATTTCCTCCCTATCAATTTTTCGGTGAAACTGAAACGCGATGGGCCGGTACATCTAGCAGCCTTATCACAGCTTCTTTTACCATTGCTTTAACTTGTATATTATCCACTCCCTTTGCTACGACAAGAACACCACGTACTTTCGGCTTCTCTGTTCGTAAAACAACAGGAGTTTCTTTATCCCCTTCACGTATAATGACAGTCTTTTCATCAAGAGACTCGTCCTCTACTTCTCTCTTACCGCCTGTTTTATCTGTTTCACCTGTTGTTTGTGAGCGTTTCACTGTATTTTTTTCTAAAATTTTTTCTTCAGATGAATCTAAATTCACTTTAATCGTTACGTCTTTTACTCCTGCTATTTCTTCTAAAGCAGTTTTTAATTCTTGTTCATACGCTTTTTCATATTTTTCTACATTTGACATACTATCATTACTTTTTTGTCCGAAAGTTGGTACGTCTTTTTCTTGATTTTGAGTTTTTTGTTCTTTAAATACAGGTACTTCTTCTTTTTTACTTGAAAAGAGACTACTAGAAAACATAAGCAAAATTCCAAGTATGAGTAGGACAAGTAAAAACTTAGGTGTTACCTTTTTACCCTTCTCGTTGCTTTCTTTTTGATCCCCATTCAATAAGTTTCGAAAAAATGAGAACTTCGAATTTTTATCTTTATTGTCCATTTACTCTACCTGTCCTCCCTTCCATTTGAACTTGGATTTGTTTACCCTCTAGTTGCCACCTGCTTGAAAAGAAATCTTTCATTTCTACATTCGTTTCTTCCACTTTTTTTGGCGGCTCTTTCGTGTTAATTTCAATTGGCTTTACTGTTTCGATTGCATCATTTTTACTACGTTCTTTTTCTTTCAACGTCACAACAACAGATTGAATATCTTTCGCTGACTTTACTTCTTCTGTATTTTCTGCTGCGACTATTTGTATTTCAGAGACAGTCATACCATACTTTTTCTCAAACTCTTTTCCTACTTCTTTTTTCATTTTGGTAGCCATCTCTTCTAAACTATATGCACGTGTTAGAGCTTGTATTTCTTTTTTCTTCGAATCTATTGAATTTTTTACAGATCCTTCTGCTACGTACTTTTCTTCATTAAAATTTGCAATTACTTCATTTACATCTGTCTGCAATAGTTTAAAAAGGGGCGTTAAAATTAATACAACTAACAAAAGACTTACAACGAATTTAACGTATTTTTGCAAATTCGAATTTGGAAGAATAAGATGAAGCATTGTTGCTAAGAGCAAAAAAACGATAATATTTCTGATCCACTCTGTAACAAATTGCATACTCTTCACCTCCTACCGCATCATAAGTGTAATATTCCCCGCAGCAATAATAATTGTAATACTTAAAAAGAACATAAATGATACGATAGCTAAGCAAGCAAATACGTAAATGATGCTTCGTCCAATAATGTCTAAACATTGAATAATTGCTCCGCCGCCAACCGGTTGCAATACTGCTGCTGCGAATTTATAAATAAATGCAATACAGAAAATTTGAATCGCTGGAAAAGCAACAATTAAGCATAAAATGACGAGCCCAATAATTCCGACTGTGTTTTTCAATAATCCTGATGCGCTAATAACAGTATCTGCCGCTTCTGTAAACATCCTTCCAACTACTGGAATGAAGTTTCCTGTTACAAATTTAGCAGTTTTCACAGCTATTCCATCAGCAACAGCTGTTGCTGTCCCTTGTACAGATAATACTCCTAAAAAAATTGTTAAAAAGACACCGATAATCCCTACGCTAACGTTTTGCAGAAGCTTGGATAATTTCGTCACTTTATATTGATCACTCATTGTACTTACAATACTTAATATCGTTGCCAGTAATAAAAGTGGTAGAACGATATAATTCATAAGAAGCCCACTCGTATTCATTAAGAAAATGATAACCGGATGAAAAAATGATACAGATACAACCCCGCCCCCAGTTGCTATAAGCGCCAGCAAAATTGGCAATAACGCTAATATGAAATCTACCATTGTTTGTATCGTTTCTCTTGCATATGTCATAACGACATAAAAACTATTTAAAGCAAAAATAATAAGTACCATATACACAACAGCATCAGCAATTTTACTTACGCTACTTTTTGAAAAAGCGGATTGCAGTGATTGCAACAATGCACTAAAGATTGTGAGCATAATAAGTGTGCCAAGCAGTTTTCCATTAGCAGCAAGCTCATGAAATAAATATTTTAATAACCCTATCATCCACTCTTTTAGAGAGAATTCTTTTTCTCCCTTTACAAACTCCATAAAGCTCCCTTTTTGACTCTCTGGCAAATAGCCTCCATATTTTGTAACAAGCCCGTCCCAAAATTGCTTCACATCTTCAATTCCGAGCTTATCCAATTGTTGATCAACGACGTTTGTTTCTACAGGAGAAGCTTGTACAACAACCGGTAAAGAAAAGAAAAGGAAGCAAGCAAATAGCAGCTTAGCTCCAAACCTCCTCAACATTCACTCCCCCTTATCCCGTCGGTAAAAATCCGAGAATAGTTTCAATTACAACCGTCAAAATAGGAATCGCCATAACGAGAATTAAGATTTTCCCAGCAAGTTCAATTTTCGAAGCGATGGCACCTTGACCAGCATCTTTTGTAATTTGGGCTCCAAACTCAGCAATATAAGCAATTCCAATAATCTTTAGTAACGTTTCCACGTAGACGTTACTAACTTTCGCTTCACTTGCTACTCTCTCAATCATTTGTAAAATAGAATGAATTTGATCGATTAAAATAAGAAACATCACGCTACCTACGAACACAATAAATAAAGATGTAATACTAGATTTATGCTGATTCAAAACAGCAGCTAAAAACGTAGCAACGAGGCCTAATCCGACAATTTGTATAATTTCGATTCGAACCGCCTCCTTTACTGGAAGAGAAAGACACTTTTAATCTTGTCAAATAGCGTGTTAATTAAAAATGCAACATGAAATAAAATGACGACAAAACCGACAAGGATAACCCAATTTGCAATATCCTCCCGCTTTAATTCTTTTAGTACAGTATGAATGAAAGCTAAAACAATGCCGATTCCGGCGATTTGAAATATTAATCCAACATCAATGGACATCGCCTTTCTCCCCCCTATAGCAGTAAAATTACAATAAGTAGCCCTGCTAGTACCCCTAAGCTCTTAATCATTTTTTCGTATTGCAGTTGTAGCGCTTTCGCTTCTCCTTCTTCTCTCTCCAAATGTGTAATACATAAGCGAATATGTTTTTGTTGTGATTCACGATCATGTTGTCCGAGCGTTTCACCAAATTGCTGCAGTATTTCATACTCAGTTTGTTGAAATGCAGTTAACTTCCAGTTCTCTTTCAAACTATCTATCCACGCTTCTCTTACTGTTTGTTCCCCGCTTTGTAGTCTTCTGGCGAAACTTTGAAATATCCAATTTAATGGCTTTGGCATTTGTTTAACTAATCGCTCGGCAGCCTCAGATAAAGGTGTGTGTCCATACATAATTTCTGCTTCTAATGATTGAAGTGCTGATTTTAATAATCTAAGTTGCCTCGGCCTCTCACTATATCTTTTAGCGTATGAAAACCCGAAAAAGGTGCTGACCGCAACGATTAACACTGCACCGAATATTTTCACCATACGCCCTCAGCCTTTCTACTTGATAACACTGGTTTTCCATATTTATCTTTCACCTGCATGACCGTTCCTGGACCCCTCGCTTTTGACAACTCCACAAACCTATCAAATATACCAAGCTCTAGCACTGCCTTTAGCGATGGACGTCTCACAACATCCTCATAGGAAAATCCGTGTGCACTTATAAAAAGCTGAACACCTGCATGCACTGCCTCCATAATTGCTTCACTATCTTCTTTACGGCCAATTTCATCTACGATCAAAATATCAGGACTCATAGAACGAATCATCATCATCATTCCTTCTGCCTTTGGACACGCGTCTAACACATCGACTCGGGTACCAAAATCATATTGCGGGATCCCTTTCACACAGCCAGCAATTTCTGACCGTTCATCAACGATCCCCACTTTACAAGAAGGAATTTCCGAAGCACTTACTCCTTGACTCATGCAACGAGCTACATCTCTTAAAAGTGTCGTTTTTCCCGTTTGCGGAGGGCCAATTACCATCGTGTTTAACCATCTTTTTTCATACAAATATGGCAAAAGCGGTTCAGCAATCCCTATTTTTTGACGAGCAATACGAATATTAAAGGAAGAGACATCACGAATCATTTTCACTGCGCTTTTTTCTGTAATGACTTTTCCCGCTAATCCGATTCTATGCCCCCCGCGAAGTGTCACATACCCACGTTTTAATTCCTCTTCCATCGTATAAATTGAGAATTGACTTAACTTATTCAGTAAGTAAATAGCATCCTCTGCAGTAGTGATATAGTCATAAAAAAACACCTTTCCGTGTGCAATACACTCTAGCGGTCTTCCAATTCGAACACGAATTTCCTCTAAAGCATCGTATTGCTTACATTCTTCAATTAAGTACTTCATCGTTTTTGGTAAAACTTCTAATACCTCTTTCATCGGCTTCTCCCCACTATACTCGACTTACTATTTCAGTAATGCGATAAAAATACAGCAAATTCCAAGCGCTAGAAAAAAGAGCTTCAAGAAAGAAATTTCACTTGCTACACTCGCTATCCCAATTGTCATTGTTAAAATTAATACGGTAGGTCCAACAAACGCTAACATACCATTTATAAACAACGCTTTCTTCGCATCATTCACATAAAGCATAAGCAAAGCAGCAAATATCTCCGCACTACCTGAAAATAATCGAAGTGCTCCCATAACAAGCACGGATGTTTCCATTGCCGCTAGCCACTGTTTCATTCTTCCACCTTCTCCCGTAACAGTTACTAACTTCGTATTCTTAAAAAGAATATATTTGTACAACCATATGCAGAGGTTGTCTATTTCAGAAGTAAAAACATAATTTTTCTCTAAGAACCTGTTTAAAATCTTTTTAATAAAATCGCTACACCTGCCAATAAGCAACTCTGTCTGCTATTTTCAAGT
>NZ_JBNPJZ010000078.1:0-7195 GCF_050312695.1 Bacillus sp. AF62
TCAGGAGGTCTGTTCAGTAAGGCAGCGGGAATTGCAAGTGACATTAAAAAGACTATTTCTGGAGCATTAGAAATTAATAGTCCATCTAAAGTGATGATTCCAGTCGGTAGTGCAGTTCCAGAAGGTGTTGGCGTTGGTATGGATAAGGGGAAACGATTTGTGGTGAATGCAGCAAAAAATGTAGTTGGAACGGTCAAAAAACAGATGAGTAATATGCCATCTGTATTTGATTTTGGATTCCAAACAAATCAATATAGTATCCCGCAAAATACGTTTGACAATTTTAGTGGATATACGCAACCGCAATTAGATTATAACAATCCATCTATGGCAAAAACTATGTTCTCGGATAGATCAGGTAGAGAACAAGAATTGAATGTAACGGTAAATATGACAAACGTTTTAGATGGAAAAGAATTAGCGAACGGAAGTTACGCATATACGACAAAGCTTCAAGACCGTGACCAAAAAAGAAGAGCGGAATTTTAAGGGGGGTGAGCATGTTGGGGAAACTCAGTTTTACTTTTAATAAGATTAGAAAAGATTATGTTCAAATGCTAGTTGGAAGAAAGCGCCCTTCGTGGGCTCCGATAAAAAGAAGATTGGTAAGAGTCCCTCATCGTGCAGGGGCTCTTTTTCTTCATACAGAAACGGAGGAACGTCGTATTGATGTTCCTTTTGTCATTAAAGCAGCAAAAGATATGGCGGATTTGCAAAAGATAAAAGAAGATTTAGCAGATTGGCTATATACAGAGCAACCAGCTGAACTTGTTTTTGATGATGAATTAGATAGGACGTATCTAGCATTAATTGATGGCTCTGTAGACTTGGATGAGATAGTCAATAGAGGAAAAGGTGTCATTACTTTTGTTTGTCCGATGCCATATAAATTAGGGAAACAAAATACTCATATGTTCTCTCAAAGTAGCTCTACAGAAGTGGCGACTTCTTTTATTAATCAAGGGAATATAGAAGCACCTGCAATTATTGAAATCGAAGCACAGAAACCAAGTACATTTTTAGATGTGTGGTTTGGTGAGTATCCATATAATCGAGATTACTTCAGAATTGGTTATCCTTTGAAAACAGAGCAACTACCTGTTGAAAGAAATCAAAGGCTTATATGGGATGAAATGGCTAACACTGTAGGTTGGAGTAAAGTCAGTTCGATGGAAGATGGCGAACCGATTGGCGAAATGAAATCAGATAAATATCAATTTTATTGTTCTGATTTTGGTACTAGTGCAGGGAAAGGGTGGCATGGTGCAGCTGTTAAAAAAAATATCCCCGGTGGCCCAGTGCAAGATTTTATTATGCAAGCTTACGTTACATGTAAGAGTAAAAGAATCAATGAAATGGGACGGGTTGAGATAGCGATACTCGATGAAAATAGCAAGGTGCTTTCAAAAATTGCTATGTCTGATGTGTTTTGGCAAGCTGAACAAAATTTCGGAACAATGGTAATTGGATATGATAATAAGCCGGGAAAAATAGGTTTGATTTATGAGAGTGGTGATTATCCGAATACATGGAATCAATATTACGGAAGATTGTGGATAGCTAGAACGGGAAATGTGTGGGAGGCTTATATCTCGAAATTCCTTCCGGGGACAGAAAAGGATGATTCAGAACGATTTGCAAGGTGGACGGATGAAAATAATTATCATATGGAAAAAGCAGCACAAATCCAGATTAGTATGATGCAATGGCAAGATGTACCGCCAGTAGAAGCAATGACCGTTTCAGATTTGAAATTCTGGAAAGTGAATTTAGATACTCAAAATAATCCACCTTACATTTTTGATACAGGAGACAAGATTATAATTGATACAGAAAAAAGTCTTGTAACCATTAACGGTAAAAATGCGATTAATTTAAAAGACATTTTTAGTAATTTTCCAACTGTCATACGTGGTGAGAATCGTATCGATATCATGCCACCAGATGTGAAAGCAACTGTTAGTTATAGGGAGAGATACAGATGAGAACACCAAGCGGGATTTTACATGTTGTGGATTTCAAAACAGATCAAATCGTTGCAGCTATCCAGCCAAATGACTATTGGGATGACAAAAGGCATTGGGAACTGAAAAACAATGTTGATATGTTGGATTTTGCTGTCTTTGATGGAACAACTCATTCGGCTACGTTACAACAACAAAATCTTGTTCTAAAAGAAGTTCGCGATGGAAGAGTTGTACCATATGTCATTACAGAAACAGAGAAGAATTCAGACAAACGATCCATTACCACATATGCTTCAGGAGCTTGGGTTCAAATTGCTAAATCAGGCATTATAAAACCACAAAGGATAGAAGGTAAAACAGTAAACGAATTCATTGATATGGCTCTTGTAGGCATGAAATGGAAACGTGGAAAAACAGATTATGCAGGTTTTCACACTATGACCATTGATGAATTTATGGATCCGTTAACTTTTTTAAAGAAAATAGCTTCTTTATTCAAATTAGAAATTCAATACCGCGTTGAGGTTCAAGGGTCACAAATAGTTGGATGGTATGTTGATATGATTCAAAGGCGTGGCCGAGACACTGGTAAAGAAATAGAGTTAGGTAAAGATTTGATAGGTGTTACACGTATGGAACATTCAAGAGATATTTGTACAGCGTTAGTCGGATTTGTAAAAGGCGAAGGCGATAGTGTAATTACTGTTGAAAGTATTAACAGGGGAATTCCTTATATTGTTGATCATGATGCATTTCAACGATGGAACGAACGTGGTAAGCATAAGTTTGGTTTTTATACGCCAGAAACAGAAGAGTTACATATGACACCACAACGTTTAATGACGTTAATGGAAATAGAACTGAAAAAACGTATTAATTCTTCCGTTTCGTATGAAGTAGAGGCACAATCCATTGGACGTATTTTCGGACTAGCACATGAACTCATTAACGAGGGCGATACAATCCGAATCAAAGATACAGGCTTCACACCTAAGTTATACCTGGAAGCACGTGTAATTGCCGGTGATGAATCTTTTACGGATCCTACACAAGATAAATATGTGTTTGGTGATTATCGTGAAATGACTGATCCGAACGAAGAATTACGAAAAATTTATAATCGAATCCTTAGTAAATTCGGCGAGAAACAAGAAATGCTGGATCAGTTAGATAAATTGGTGAAAGAAGCGAATGAAACAGCAAGTAACGCTAAGAAAGAATCAGAAGCCGCGAAAACACTTGCCGAAAAGGTACAAGAGAATATGAAAAATAATACTGTTGAAATTATAGAAGCTAAGAATTCGCCAACAACAGGGCTTAAACCTTATAAAACACTTTGGCGTGATACTAGTAATGGTAAGCCTGGTATTTTAAAAATATGGACAGGTGCAGCGTGGGAATCGGTTGTTCCTGATCCAGAAACTATCAAGAAAGAAACACTAACACAGGTTAATAAAGATATTGAGTCCACAAAAACAGAATTAAACCAAAAGGTACAAGAAGCACAGAATCAAGCTACAGGACAATTCAATAAAGTACAGGAAGGTTTACAAGGTGTTAGTCGTACCATTTCTAATATCGAAAATAAACAAGGTGAAATCGATAAAAAAGTAACTAAGTTTGAACAGGATTCTAATGGATTTAAAACTTCTATTGAATCGTTAACGAAAAAAGATACTGACATTAGCAATACATTACATACAGTTGAATCTACTGTAGAAGGTACAAAGAAGACTATTTCTGATGTGCAGCAAACAACAAGTGAGCTTAAGCAAAAAACAACTGAAATGAAAGAAGAAGCTGGGAAAATCAGTGAGAAGTTAACAAGTGTAGAAACAAAGGTGAATAGTGATAAAGCTGGTGGACGTAACCTTTTATTACAATCAAATGTTAAATATGAAAAAACAGATTATCTAATCAATCAATATTCTCTAACTGAAAATTTCTTTGCGGATGAGGTATATACCTTTGTAATAAAAGGGAGTGTCCCGCAAGGTCAGAAATTTGGAATCTGTCAGAATGGCGGGTCCAGCAATGTTGGATATGCAACAAGTGTTTATGGTAATGGAATAACGTATGTAACCTTCAAAGCTGTTGCGGCTACAAGTGGAAATGAACGAAAGTTAAGCTTATATAATTACCCGAGTAGTACTACGAAATCTATTGTGGAATGGGTTGCCTTGTATAAAGGGAATAAGCCACAAGATTGGACAGCGCCGCCTGAAGAACAAGTAACAACAGATGAATTTACAAAGAAAACAACAGAGATTGTAAAAAATGTGGATGGAATTAAAGAAACAATCACAAAAGTGGAACATAATCAAAATGGATTTGATAAGCGTGTTGCGACTGTAGAAAAAGATGCAACTACTATTAAACAAAATGTCTCTTTCATACAAAATACGCAGACAGAACAAGGAAGACAATTACAAGAGGCGAAAGCTGGATGGGAAAATACTGCGAAAGCAATTGAAGGTAAAGTTGAGCTGAAACAAGTAGAGAATTATATTGCTGGGTTTAAAATCCCTGAGTTGAAGCAAACAGTTGATAAAAATAAACAAGATTTGTTGGGCGAATTAGCTAACAAACTTGCAACTGAGCAATTTAATCAAAAAATGACTTTGATTGATAACCGCTTTACTATCAATGAACAGGGTATAAATGCTTCAGCCAAAAAGACAGAGGTATACACAAAAGAGCAAGCAAATGGGCAATTTGCCACATCATCTTATGTAAGAGATATGGAAACACGTCTTCAGTTAACTGAAAAGGGTGTTAGCATATCTGTAAAAGAAAACGATGTAATCGCAGCATTCAATATGAGTAAAGAAAACATTACGTTGAATGCGAACAGAATTAACTTAAAAGGTTTTATTACAGCGAGCCATATTAAAGGACAAGTGTTAGAAGGAGTAACACTTAAAACGAGTGGAAATAGATTTGTTGAAATAAATAAGCAAGACATGAAGATTTTCGATTCGGATAAGCCACGTGGCTATATAGGATTTATGGAAACAGATGATGGAAGTATTCAACCTTCATTAGTCCTTGGTTCTGATAATAGAAAATACGCTGGTACAGGATCATTTTATATTTATCAAGTCATGCCGCGAATGAATGGAGTTGATCAACCTTCTAAAGCATATGCGAAATTTGGGATTTCTAAAGGAGAAAATGCAGAAGGAACTAATATTTGGTCAAACTATATTCAAATGCATAATGACGGTGGACATCTGAGCGTATATTCAGATGGACAATTTCGTTTTCAAAACTTGAATAATATTATTTTTGAATCTGAAGGATGGGCTCCAGGATATGGTTACTTCTCTGTAACTACAACTGAACCACATATTTTTACAAATAACGCTGGGCAGTTTACTTTCAAAAGAAAAGGCAGTGACTATAAAATACATTTCGTAAACGGCACCACCGATCATGATTTAATTATGGGTAATGCAATGATAAGGTCAAGTTTTGTACAAGGTTATAACAATGGCTTGCAGATTAAAGATATGATGGGTAAGGGATGGAAAGATATAGAATTAAGAACATTACGAGCGCGAGAGAATATTAGCGCTACAGGGCGTATGTGGGCGCAAGAATTTATCCCTAATTCTTCTCGTAAGCTTAAAACGGATATAAAAGACCTTCCATTCTCTGCTTTAGATAAAATCAACTCTGTAAACATCAAACAGTATCACTTTATAAGAGATGTTGAACGCTTCGAGTCAGGGGAGTCTATTATACTTCCAATTAATTACGGTATGATTGCGGAGGACTCTGACGATGTATTCACCACACCACAGAAAGACGCTGTAACACTTTATAGCTCGGTTTCAATTTCTATTCAAGCAATACAAGAAGTTGACTTTAAAGTTAAAAATCTTCAATTTGACCACGGTATATTGAAGCAGGAAGTTGATACTCTTAAAGAACAACTTGAAGCAGAAAAACTTGAGAAAGTTTCAATGAAAGCTGAAATTGCTGAATTAAAGGTATTAGTACAACAATTAATAAATGAGGAACCAAAGCAGCCATAAGCTGTTTTTATTTTGTACAAAATAGGGCTTTGCTAACAAAAGGGAGGCAATTCTTGTCTCTCTTTTTTGATATAGATGAGGAGTATGGATAGAGGGAGGGAAAACGGATGACAATCGAACTTGGTGTGCTGATTGCGTTATTATCACTCGCCATCAGCTATTTTGGCTACGCCCTGAATAAATCTAAATCCATCAAGGCAGATGGACAACAAAGTGCAGAGGTCAAAGCAGAACTGGGTTATATTCGAAAGGGTGTGGATGATATCCGGATCGATCTGAAAGCAAGCGAAAAACAAATGGTAGCACTGGGGGAACGTGTGACAAGAGTAGAAGAAAGTACCAAACAAGCGCATAAACGCTTGGATACAATCGAAAAGGAGACGGATTAGACATGACAAAAGAAAATATTCGAAAACGATTACGTAACTGGAAAACATGGGTGGCACTTGCCTCCCTTCTGGGATTTATTTGTGCAAAGGCTGGGTTACTGGAGACAAAAAGTTTTATCGACGAATTGTTACCGTACCTTTTCACACTAGGTGTTTCGATAGGAGTATGGATCGACCACGAGGGAACAGCACAAACAGACAAATAAAAACAAAGAGAACGCATCGCCAATCGGTGGTGCGTTTTTCTATGGGAGGAGAAACAAAATGAAACGATTACTGGGGATAGTTACAACATTATGTATCCTATTTTCGCTGTCTACAAGCGCTTTTGCCGATAGAATACTTCTGATACCTGATGCACCGAAAACACCATACAGGGGCGGTGTAGGGGCATATGAAGGAGTGGTTGCCCACAGTACCGCAACACCAGAAGCGCCTGCCATTAATATTCAACGTTATGAAACTCGTACCTGGAGAAAGGCATTCGTTCATTACGCAGTGGATTGGAATGAAACCATTCAAATTGCGGATACAAGATACATTGCGTATGGTGCAGGACCAGGAGCCAATAAACGATTTGTCCATGTAGAGTTATGTGAAACAGCCGATTACGCTAAGTTTAAAAGAAGTTATGAGAAATACGTAAAGCTGTTAGCGAAAATCTTACACGATAACAATCTGTCAGTTGAAAAAGGATTGTGGACGCATAACGATGTGAGGAAGTATCTTGGCGGTACAGATCATGAAGACCCGCTTGCTTATTTACGTAGCCATGGCGTAACAGAATCGCAGTTTAGAG
>NZ_JBNPJZ010000006.1:0-7043 GCF_050312695.1 Bacillus sp. AF62
CTTGAAAATAGCAGACAGAGTTGCTTATTGGCAGGTGTAGCGATTTTATTAAAAAGATTTTAAACAGGTTCTAAGAAGATTGTTTGGTTAGTGTATCTTTTTGCCTTTGCTCAACAAGGCGATCTAAAGAAATATATACAATACCTGCAACTACACATCCTACAGCTAAAATTGTAAATAGCAAGTGGCCAAGTAATCGATCTAATAAAAAGCCTCCCAAAAGTGGACCAAATGCGCTTCCTGTAATCCACTGCAAACTTGCAGCGCCCATATAAGTCCCTCTCAAATGCTCAGGGGCCAAGTTTGCTACAAATGTCATCTGTACAGGCGACATAATCATCTCACCTAACGTATATATAGCATAAACGAACAGTAGTGTTATTAAAATAACTGTAGCATTTGTATTAAACTCTCCAAACCACTTCGGTAACCACCCTATAAAAAATAATCCAATCCCGAACAAACATGCACCATATAACATCGTCTTCCCGACTGGTTTATCCGTAGCCCATTTTGAAATTTGAAATTGGAATAAAACAACTAATAGTCCGTTTAACGCCATTAAATATGGATATGGATTATTCGCTCCAAAAATACGCTTCATTTCGTTATCAAAATGTAGTGGCAACATGCCTTCTGTTTGAGAAAACCCCATCGAAATGATAATACCTGCTAATAAGTAAATCATTAATGCCTTATCTCGCATGACAATTTTCCAAACTGCCCCAGATTCCTTTTCTTTATGTTCTTCCTTATCTGTCCTCTTTGGCATCGTCTCTTGAATAAGAAGTAATACAAGTAACGCATAAAATAGCATTGTAGAAGAGGCAATAATAAACACAAGATTCTTTGACAACACAACTACTGATGCTCCCATTATCGGACCAATCGCAGCACCTATATTGTGTCCCATTCGTAATAAACCATATGCCTCTGTTCTTTTTTCTGGTGCCGTTACATCTGCGACCATAGCTGATGCAGCTGGATGAAATAAAGAATTACTCAATCCTAAAAAAATAGATAAAATTGCATATGGAATAAATCCTTCTATAAATAGAAAACCGAGCATTAATAATGCATTACTTGCCATAGAAAATATCATAATCGGCTTTCTTCCATATATGTCAGCAATTCTCCCTCCTATAAGTGAACCAAAGCTTGCAGCAATTGGAGAAAGCGCCATAATAACCCCAACTTCCAACAACGAATCTACCTTATCTTTTAAATATAATGCAAAAAAAGGCATTAACATCATCATTGCAATTCCATTTAACGTCTCTCCAATAAATCGAATCCATACGTTACGGTCCATCTCCCTTAACTCACGCCACGTATTTTTCATCATTTCACTCCTTTAGTTAGCCAACAATTATCTTATAATAAGTTCAGAAAAATGTAAATTTTAAAATAAAAAAATCCATTCTAACAGAATTAGAATGGATTTTTTTCGCTTATAAATTCGCAACATCTTCTTCTTTTTTACTATTATTTAAAGCACTATGTTTTCGGCTATATAAGAAGTAAACCGCTATACCAATAACCATCCATATCCCAAAACTAATCCATGCTGTCCCCGATAATTGAAGCATTAAGTATAAACAGAAAATCACTGTTAACGCTGGTAAAAATGGTACAAGCGGAGCCTTAAATGCCCTTGGTAAGTCTGGATGGGTTCTTCTCATTACAATTACCGCAACAGCTACGAGTGCAAATGCTGACAATGTCCCCATGTTTACAAGATGTGCTAAAACATTTAAATCTATTAATCCTGAAATCAGTGCCGCAATAATTCCCGTTGTCCATGTATTTAAAAATGGCGTTTTAAATTTCGGATGAACTTTAGCAAGACGCTTCGGTAATAAACCATCTCGGCTCATCGCATAAGAAACACGAACTTGCCCATACATCATAACTAGCATTACTGTTGTAATCCCTGTAATTGCTCCTACTGAAATTACCCCCGCTAAGCCATCTTGTCCAATAAATTGCAGTGCAAAAGCAACTGGATCTGATATATTTAGCTGGCCGTATGGAACAATTCCTGTCAAAATAAGCGAAACAACGATATAAAGAACTGTACAAATTAATAACGATGCAATAATACCAATTGGTAAATCACGTTGCGGACGTTTCACTTCTTCTGCCGCTGTTGAAACTGCATCAAATCCTATAAATGCAAAGAATACTGTGGCCGCTCCAGCCATTACACCATCTAAACCAAATGGCATGAAAGGCGTCCAGTTTTCAGGTTTCACATAATTAAAACCAGCAAAAATAAAAATAAGAACAACTGCTATTTTAATAAATACCATAACGTTATTTACTCGTGCACTTTCACGAACACCTCTAGATAAAAGAACTGTCATCACTAAAATAATTAGAACTGCAGGTAGATCAATTATCCCACCCTTTCCTGTACCAGGAGCCGAGGAGAGAATAGTCGGAATGTGGATTCCAAACCCCTTTAATAAAGATTGAAAATATGCAGACCAACCGTTTGCTACAGCAGATGTAGCAAGTAAATATTCAAGCATTAAGTCCCAGCCAATTAAAAATGCGAATACTTCCCCCATCGTCGCGTATGTATACGTATACACACTGCCCGAGACAGGAACTGAAGAAGCAAATTCAGCATAACAAAATGCAGCAAAGGCACAAGCTAGCGCGGCAATCGCAAATGATAATATAATAGCTGGCCCAGAATGTTTCGCTGCCACAACACCCGTTAGAACAAAAATACCAGTTCCAACAATTGCTCCGATTCCAAGCATAGTTAAATCTAGCGCGCCCAATGTTCTTGCTAACGTTTTTTGCTTACTTTCTTGCATTAACTTTGCAATTGGCTTCTTTTGAAAAATTTGCTTCATCTTTCACTCCTCCAAGTTTTAAATTTTCTGAAAATTTTTAATTCGCTTTTTTATTTTACTCATTACGCTTTTCCTAGTCAATACTTTTGTCGAAACAAGTAGAAATTCTTCTGAATATGCACTATCCTTATCATTCTTTCTATATATCTTTCGACAACTATTTTTGGTATTATTATACATGTCGATTCCACAAAAAAGGCATGCTCCCTTATTGAGAGCATGCCTTTTTTTACTTATTTCACAGTATATGAACCTTGTTCAATCCAGCTATACATATACTTTTCATCTTCTGTTTCATGTGCTTGTTTTACAATACGAAGCGGACGGAATGTGTCTATCATAACAGCTAATTCAAGTGTCTCTTTCTTCCCTATACTTGCCTCTGTTTTCCCCGGATGCGGCCCATGGGGAATTCCGCTCGGATGAAGTGTAATAGAACCTTCTTCCACACCTTTGCGACTCATAAAGTTTCCTTCTACATAGTAAAGAACTTCATCACTATTAACATTACTATGATAATATGGTGCCGGAATTGACTCTGGATGATAATCGTATAAACGTGGTACGAAAGAGCAAATAACAAAATTATGCCCTTCAAATGTTTGATGTACTGGCGGTGGCTGATGAATGCGCCCTGTAATTGGTTCAAAATCCTCTACATTAAATACCCACGGATATAAATAGCCATCCCATCCAACAACATCTAACGGGTGGTGTCCTAAAACATGTTTATGCATATAGCCTCTTGACTTTGTCATTACGACAAACTCGCCTTTTTCATCATAGGTCTCTAATTTTTCTGGACCACGAAGATCTCTTTCACAAAACGGACTATGCTCTAACAATTGTCCATATTCATTTCGATAACGACGCGGCGTTGTAATTTGGCTATTCGCCTCTACAACGAGAAACTTAGTCTCACCTTCATCTGGAATAACACGATAAATCGTTCCAATTGGGATCGTTACATAGTCGCCTTTTCTATAGTGTATCGTTCCAAACATCGTTTCAATTTTCCCTGTTCCATAATGAACAAATAACATTTCGTCGCCATCACCATTACGATAGAAATAATCCATTTTTTCTGTTGGGCTCACTACTCCAATTAACAAATCTTCATTTCCAAGTATGAAATTTCGTCCACTTATTGCATCACCACTTTTTTTATTTTCTTTCGTTCGGAAGTGGCGATGAGAAAGAGCAACATCCTCTTCATACTGCAACTGACAAGAATGCGATAATGCAGAATGACCTACTTCTGTTGGCATATAGTGATGATACAAAATAGACTGCGTACCAGAAAATCCTTTCGTTCCCATTACCTGTTCACGATAAAGCGATCCATCTTTTTTACGAAATTGTACATGTCGTTTATGAGGTAGTTCTCCCATGTGACGATAAAACATGCCCATCACCCGCTTCCTTTTCTTTTTTGATCGTATTACGTAGTGTACCTAAACCAGTAATCGACAGCTCTACAACATCTCCATCTTGTAGCCACTCTTCTGTACCAAGTTCTAAAATACAGCCTGTTCCTACTGTCCCAGAACCAATCACATCTCCTGGATATAACGTCACGTCCTCTGAAGCACGTTCAATCATTTCAGCAAATGTATAGTAAATATCTTGGAAGTTTCCCTTTGATAATAGTTTTCCATTTACATGAGCAGTCATTTCTAAATCATATCGATCACCATTACGATAAACATCTAATTCCTCTTTCGTAACAAGATGTGCTCCTAACGAAGTTGCAAAGTCCTTTCCTTTCGCAGGACCGAGACCTACTTTCATTTCTGTTGCTTGTAAGTCTCTCGCACTCCAGTCGTTCATAATACAATAACCAAAAATATATTCCTCTGCTTGCTCACGAGAAATATTTCGCCCTTCTTTTCCTATTACGCAAGCAATCTCCAACTCGTAATCAAGCTTTTTAGACTTTTTCGGACCAATTACAAAATCACCGGAACCAATTACAGCACGATGATTAGTAAAATAAAAAACCGGAATATCATACCATTCAGGCACAACATCTAGTCCTCTTCGTCCACGAGCTGTTTTTACATGTTGTTCAAATGCGTAAAAATCTCGAATACTACTCGGATTAGGAAGAGCAGCTGTCAATTGTACTTCTTCTAAAGCATATATACCCTTATTTGGATTCTTAATATTCCGCACTACTTCTACATACTCATCCGTTTTCTCTAAAAAAGCCATTATAGAAGAAGGGATTTTCCCTTCACTAGCAAGATTCATATCTATTACTTTGTCACCTTCAAGCCATCCAGCCCGTATTTCTTTTGAAGGAAGACGAAATGTAACAAATTTCATCCTGATTCCTCCTTATAAAAATGAAATTTCCACCAGCAAAGGGACTTTTGCTGGTGGATATAAATCTTATAAGTTTCCGCGACGCTCTTGTTCTCTTTCAATTGATTCGAATAACGCTTTAAAGTTTCCTTCACCAAATCCACGAGAACCTTTACGTTGAATGATTTCAATAAATAAAGTCGGGCGATCTACAATTGGTTTCGTAAAGATTTGTAGTAAGTAACCTTCATCATCACGATCTACTAAGATCTTTAATTCTTTTAATTTATCAATTTCTTCATCGATTTTTCCAACTCGTGCAGTTAACTCATCATAATAAGTATCAGGTGTATCTAAAAACTCCACCCCATTTGCACGAAGCGCTTCAACCGTTTTAACAATATCACTTGTTAATAAAGCAAGATGCTGTACACCAGCTCCATTATAGAATTCTAGATACTCTTGAATTTGTGACTTTCTCTTTCCGTCTGCTGGTTCGTTAATAGGAAACTTAATACGGCTTCCATTTGTCATAACTTTCGACATTAAAGCCGAATACTCTGTACTAATATCATCATCATCAAAATGAATCATTTGTTTAAAGCCCATGACATTCTCGTAATAACTAACCCACTCTTCCATTTTTTCAACATTACCAACTACATGATCGACAGCAATTAAGCCAGACTCTTCAAATGGAATATTAAACTCTACCTTTTGGAATCCTGGCATAAATGCCCCTTTATAATTTTTACGCTCTACAAGCGTATGAATTGTATCACCATACGTACCAATAACTGCTTTTTTCAATGTACCGTCCTCATCTATTAATTCCTCTGGTGGAGCAATTGCGACGGCACCACGTTTCACTGCTTCTGAGTATGCTTTATCAACATCATCAACAAGTAGTGCCACATCCTTCACGCCATCACCATGAGTCTTTACAAACTCTGCAATACGATTTTCACTACTTAAAGCTCCAGACACAACAAAACGCATATTTTTTTGCACAAGAACATAAGATACCTTTTCACGGTTTCCAGTTTCTAATCCAGAGTAAGCCACAATTTTGAATCCGAATGCTCTCGCAAGATAATAACTCGATTGCTTTGCATTCCCTACGTAAAATTCCAAATGATCTACATCACGTACTGGAAAAAAGTCCTCCATTTGTGCAGCTAGCGTATCCATAGATTTTTGTTTCATAATATCTTCATCCCCCTGTAAATAGATTAAATGGTCCATACTTAAAACCAACCGAAAACGCTTCCAACATAAATAAATAGAAATTAGTTAGCAAGCTAACAAATTCTGACCTTTAAAATTTTCTATCTTTTCTGTCAAATTCCTCTTTTTTTCTTACATATAAAATTCGACTTTTTTCTCTTTAAAATAAAGTGAAACTTTAATCAGCCCTCACCAATCAGGCTTTTACTCAGTGGATTTTTGATTATTCGTTGAATCAAGTTGCAACCGCAGCGTCTAATTAGCCATGGATGCTAAATAATGAGGTAACTTTAATACTTGAAGGTATATAAGAAGAAAATAAAAAAGACTCCAACATATTAACTGCTTACTAATACGTTAGAGTCTTTATTTTTTTTGAATGGTTGTATTTATATATATCATACTAATACACTTGCAAGGAATAGAATAAATGATGTTAATATTACCGCTCCACCTAAGGATCCTAATAAATCCGTTTTTGTTACTTGAAACACTTGTTCACTGTTCATATCCCTCATTCTCCTTCCATTTTTGTTTGATTTAAAACTTCTATTATACTAATACACTTGATAGAAATACGATTAATGCTGTTAATACTACTGCTCCACTTGCTGATCCTACGAAGTCACCTTTTGTTACTTG
>NZ_JBNPJZ010000135.1:0-7041 GCF_050312695.1 Bacillus sp. AF62
ATCTGAACTTCACAAGTTTGTCGTGTTACCTAAACGCTGGATTGTGGAACGAACTTTTGCTTGGTTGGAAAATTACCACAGACTGTGGAAGAACTGTGAACGAACACTTGAAAATAGCAGACAGAGTTGCTTATTGGCAAGTGTAGCGATTTTATTAAAAAGATTTTAAACAGGTTCTAAGGATTATGTAAGGAAATACATAGTAATGGATAGGGGATAGTGATAATCTAGTAAATAAAGCAATCTAGCAACTAGGGGAGGTTATAAATGATGTTGAAACATAAGAAAATTGTATATGCAGGTATAATAGGTGCAAGTCTGTTATCTTCATTTACGATACCAATGAGCACTTCGGCAGAGACTACTGCGGGTCCACAGTGTCATGCGACAGCACCATTGGATTTTAAATCAGAATGTAAATCAGAAGCAAAAGCATGGGGGAATGAACTATTTAACTTGTGGAATAAATTGACTCCACAAGTAGAAAAAGATGCGATACGGGGTTATACTGCGATGGATTATAGCAGGATTAACGGATATCTTCGTTCAGATTATTATGATATTCTAGATCAAGAAAAAATAGAGAAGAGTATTAAACTGATAGATCGAGCTTTTTCTAAAGCACCATTATATAATGATATTGTAGTTTACCGTCGTGTAGGTGCATCGGCATTTGGCTTATCAGAAAATGAATTAGTGAAACTGGATTTAAAAGAGGATGATATAGTTAATAGTACTTCAAAGATAAATATGGAAATATTTGAAGGCTTTAAAAATATGTTTCAAGGAAAATATAAAAAAGACCCAGCGTATATAAGTACGAGTATTGTTAAAGATCCAAAAGAGGGATTTAGTTACAGACCTATTTTGATGAAGATCCATGTTCCAAAAGGTGTGCCAGCTATATATGTAGACCCTTTAAGCCAGTTTTCTGGGGAAATGGAATTACTTTTACCAAGAAATAGAACTTATAAGGTTACAAATATATCACCGGTAATTGAAAAAAATAGAGAATATGTACAGGTAGATGTTGAGATTTTAGATATCAAATCTAATTATCGAAATAAACGTGCTGCCGACATCGTATATGAAGATAGGTTACCATCACTATCAAAATAGAATCATCTATTTGCAAAAATGAAATTGATTTATGAAAGAATATAAACTTGAAAAGCATCCCCATGGGTGCTTTTCATACGATTAGTCAACCAGTATTTTTAGGTTTTTACTGGAGTGAATATCAGAATAAACATGTACTTATTATCATGCATACCAAAGACCCCTAATATATACTCGTTTTTTACTAGGGGTGAGATATGATGAATGAAACTATGATATTAGGCCGTTAACCGATAATCATAGTGTATATCATGTGTAATAAGGTGAAAGAGAAGTTTCAAGAACTTATTTACACATGCAATGGACGCAACCTTATGACATTTGTTATAGGGTTGCGTTTTTAATTTATCGTAATACTCAACAATGTGATTTTGTCCGTAACGTCGTTGTTTAATCATGTTCTGGATGATGAGGAAAAGGGGCTTCCGCAAATGTTTATTTCCACGTTTGTTAATTTTATCTTTATAAAAGGTTTTACCTGATTGAAAACGGCGTATATCAATACCTGCAAATGCATTGAGTTGCTTGTTATTGTTAAAACGAGTAATATCTCCTATTTCAGCCATCAAGCGTACTGCAGTATTTGGGCCAATACCAGGAAGACTAAGAATGATACCGTATTCTGCACGTTGCTCGGCTATATATACCATCTTGTTAATACAGCATTCTTTTTGATAAAGAAGTTCTTGATAACGCCTTGCATATAATTTGAGTTGATTACACAGAACATCGTTCTGAGAAACAGCTGGATAGGAAGTTTTCGCTATTTCAATTATCTGAATCGCTTTTTTCTCCGCTGTAATATTTGATATTTTTTTATTGGTGTTGGCACGAATACGATTTTTTATAATTGTTTTTGAAAGACTTAAAACACAATCTGGGTGAGGGAATAGCTGAACAAAATTTAAAAGTAAATCAGATTTACTGGTAAACATTCTTTCCAATTCAGGAAAAGTTAATTGAATTACTTTGTGCATACGGCCACGAATTATCGATAATTCACTGTCCAATTCGCTATACCATCTAGAAAGAGATTTTAGCTGATGGAATGAGTTGATAGTTCCATTAGATACCCTTCGGGTAACTGTGAAGTGAGTGAGAGCTAATCGATGTGCGTCACTTCGGTCGGTCTTATGAATCCGTAAGGAATCACATTGTAGTTTGACTTCTAATGGGTTTAATAAACAATACGTATACTGTTTACCTTGCATAAATCGTTCTAGCTGCCTAGAATAGATACCTGTTGATTCGAACACAATTTCAGGTAATTCACCAGTTTTATCTGTAAGTTTATGAATTTTTTCTTGTAGCTTTTCGAATTCGGGTTTAGAATGCTTGATTTCATTTTCAAATACACATTGTTTCTGTGCATTATAAATTACCATGTAACTTTTACCCATACTGATGTCAAACGCAATTACGTGTTTCATAAAGTTCCTCCTTAGGTGAATTTGAAGTCTTCAACTTACACTTATCGATTCTCATTTCTTATACACGATCTCGAGGACCAACATACTAAAAACTGATTCAAATAAGGTAAGTGAAGAAGGTCAGTTTATTTTACGGATTCAAGATCCCAAAGCACCCACGACCCTTCCTTCACTTCTACTATATAAAAAAATAGTATTGCGAACCAATGCCTTGGTCTGCACTACTAATCTTAGTATGTTTATTATGCAGAAATTTTATATGAAAGAAGTATTGCAATATAAAATACTGTGACTTCAATGGATGCCATCACAAGATAAATAAAGGACGTTACTGCGAAGAGCATAAGCGTAACAAACCAAGGAAGAAAAAAGATAAGAGCCTGTCTAAAATCTTTGCTATAATATAGACAAAAAAGGATGTTTCCTATGATACAGAATGGTACAAGTAATATATCTCGTGAACAGTTTGAACTGATTCGTAAAGATTTAGAAAACGCACGTAAAAAAATGCGTCCTCGTACAGTCGATTTGTACGAAGCATTCTGCGGCGTACTGTACCTACTTACAACAGGATGCCAATGGCGCAACCTATCGAGTGATTTTCCACATTGGAAAACCGTGTATGCCTACTATCAAATTTGGCGGAAAGTAGACGAGAATGGCACAAGTCTTCTCGAAAAAGTGCATAAAAAAATTGGTCGAAACCTATCGTGAGCAAGATGGGCGTGAAAAGCAGACCAGTTTCTGCATCGTAGATGCACAAAGCGTGAAAAACACATGGATAGCTGGTGAAAAAGGCTATGATGCTGGAAAGAAAGTGTCAGGAATCAAACGACATATCGCTGTAGACACCAATGGGCTTATTCATGCTATAGAAGTCACAACTGCGAATATAACGGACCGAAAGGGCGCTATCCAAATGTGCAAACGCCATACTGAAACATTGGATAAAGTGACAAATATTCTTTGTGATGGTGGATACACTGGCCCATCATTTGCACAATCGATAAAAGAGGCGATTGATTGTTCGGTTGAAATCATCAAACGCACTGAACTTCACAAGTTGGCCTTGTTACCAAAATGCTGGATTGTGGAGCGAACTTTTGCTTGGTTGGAAAATTATCGAAGGCTGTGGAAGAACTGTGAACGAACACTTGAAAATAGTAGACAGAGTTGCTTATTGGCAGGGGTGGCGATTTTATTAAAAAGATTTTAGACAGGTTCTTAAACCCGAAATCCTGGGCAAATTGTGAAAACTTATTATTAATTGTTCCTGAAAAAGGTTCTGTTCGAGTCTCATCCATTACAGTTTTCATATTATCTGTAACAATCATCTTCAGTACGCCACCAAACGCTTCAAATGCCTCTGTCATAAATGACAATAATACACTTTGAGATTTTGAAATATTCAAATGAAAAAACCTAAATCGTGAATAAGATAACAGAAGTACAGCTACGTTTACAAATACAGTTTCACCATCTTTAGTTTCAAATTTTATACTTTCTTTCCAATCTAATTGTGTTTGTTCACCGGGAGGTGTTTCATAGCGAACCTTTCCTGGTGAGTTTGAAGCAATGCGTTTACCATCCTTAAAATATTTTTTGAATTCAGGTTTCTTATTGATATAGGCACGAAAATTAGACTGGGAACATTGCAAACCATGATTATCCGTTAGATACTGCCATAGAACCCGCATATAGTAGAAGGTTTGTTTAGATTCATCTGATAAAAGGTCTACAATTATTTCATAATAGGCATCGATTTTGAATGCTTTATTTTTTGTTCTCTTTGGTATAAAGCCATTCATATATTTATTGATGGTACGTCGATCAACATTCAATTCCCTCGCTAGTTGATTTTTATTTATTTTCATTTTTAAGTTCTCCATTAAATTTTTTAAATTAGATAAGTCTGTAAGACTCTTAATTTCAAATTCCGTTGGAATATCTAGTTTCTACACACTAACCATCTCAAGGTCAGTATGTAGAAACTTATTGAAAATGTACATGCTTATTCAAGTATTACTGCGTATATTTAAACTATCATTTATAAGCTATTCATTAAAATGTGAAAAGATGTGAACCACGTAACGAGATGATAAGAGCCTAACGACGGACCATTAACCTGAGTTAACCAATCCACGAATAACAGAGTGGATTGGTTAACTGTCGATAAACCTTATTTCTGAAGTTTATGTATACCATCAAAAAAAACATATTATGGGTGAACGAACTATTGACAAAGGTCACTTCATAACGGTGTCTACATGGGGAAAATAAAAAAAATATGAAGAAGAATTTAAACGTCAAAGTGTAAAACATGTTTTCCAAACGGGTAAAGCTGTAGCTCAAGTTGCCTGAGAATTAGGAATTTCAGTGAATACCCTGCACGGTTGGGGAAAGAAATATAAACAAGATCCCAAGGTGATACAGCACCGAACGTTTCGTTCTGAGGACAAAAAAACAAATGAAATGAAGCGACGTATTCGAGATTTCTTAAAAAAGGCGATGCACTTCTTTGCGAAAGACCATCGGTAAAATTTAAATTTATCCATCAATACCGCTTCACATACCGAGTGGAGAAGATGTGCTAAGTTCTACATGTATCCCGAAGCGGATATTACAAATGGAAACATCACACCAAAAGCCCCAGGCAAATACAGCGAGAACAAATAACCAAAGAAATCCACCGCATTTTTCTAGAATCGTGTTGTTTATATGGGAGTTTGAAAGTAACGTCTGTCTTAAGTCAAAAAGGAAAGCAAATTTCACAAAAAACAGTGGCCAGAATCATGAAAGAACAGAGATTACAATCATGAACTGTAAAAAAATATAAAGCTGCTACAAATTCCAAACATTCTTATCCGGTACAGGACAATGTGCTAAATCGTCAATTCAAGGTAAAAAAACCAAATCAAGTTTGGGTAGCCGATATTACCTATGTATCGACGAAAGAAGGATGGTTATATGTAGCAAGTCTGATGGACTTGTATTCTAGAAAAATTGTGGGTTGGCATGCTGATTGTACGATGACAAAAAATTAGTATTGAAGGCTTTACAACAAACTTATTTTCGTCAAAAACCGGAAGGTTCCGTCTTGTATCATTCTGATCGAGGAAGTCAATATGCTTCTCATGATTATCAAAAACAATTACAACAGTATGGAATGCAATGTAGCATGAGTAGAAAAGGGAATTGTTATGATAACGCTTGTATTGAATCATTCCACGGTGTCTTGAAAAAAGAACGTATTTACCAGCAACAATACGCAACACGTGTCCAAGCACAGCAAGATATCTGGGAATACATTGAAATTTTCTATAATCGTAAAAGAATTCATTCAGCGAATGGTTATTTATCTCCGACAGAAAAAGAACGTACGTACGGTTTGAAGGCTGCATAATTAAATTTATCTGTGTCTATTTTATGGACTTAATATCACTTTTTGTTATTCTGTTTAAAAGTACAATATCAAAATTGTTACATATCATAGAAGTGAAGAAAGCAAGTGTGCTGCACATTATATGTACCCTTTATTCTACATATAAACCAATTGCGGCAACAATCGCTTCAGAAGCGTATTCCCATTTTCCATCTGCTAGGGCTCCTAATTGTTGGCCAATTTGTGATAAAAGATCTGGCGTAATGGGAACACCAAAATATTGAGCAATAATTGCACCGATAGGTGCAGTTATTTTCGTCCAGCCCCCACGATCAATTTTAATTTCTAAATTTTTGATTTCTCCATTTTCTTTTACAAATCGATAATAAACTTGATCATCTAGACGATAACTCAAATGATGCGAAATTTGGCCATTCACGACAGTTTGATTGTCCTTTTTAGAAATATAAGCTGGCTTTACATTGAATTCATGGTCAAATACTTTTAATTTTTTTATTTCAGGACCTAACAAAGCTGCTTGTACCGCTTTATCTAGATTGTTCATAGGAATAGCATCTAGACTTTGCGTTTGTTCAATAAAGTTCGATGAAAATACATGGACTGCTTGTACTTGTTGCGGAGTTGTTTCTTTTTCCGCAGCATATACGAATGTAGATGAGCTGGTTACTAACATTGCTGCTAAAGCTGTTGCACTTATGATTTTATACTGTTTCATACGTATAGTCCTCCCTTTCCCTCTCGCTCGCGAAATGTATCAAATCGTGGCATATATAAGGATTTGATACATCATATCATGACAGAAAGTAAAATAAAAGTGAAAATTCAGAAATTTTAACCTTTTATAAAAAAAAGCATATTCTTTCGCTTAGTTTACTAGATATTAAATCAAATCGATTTGTATGTACCATGTCTGTAAAAAAGAGCTTATGGTCTATAACAAAGAGAAAATAAACAGTTTTATTTGTCATCTTATAGAGGAGCTGTATATTGGTGATACGCAGTTCCTTGATATTGTCTAAATTGATTATAAAAATCTAATTTTCTTTCTTGTACCCATCTTCCTGGCAAAACTTCCTTTTGCTTCATATA
>NZ_JBNPJZ010000112.1:0-6907 GCF_050312695.1 Bacillus sp. AF62
AAGAAAAGTAATGGAGAGCAAGGAACGTTCAGTGATGAAGAATTAACCACTGACACGTTCCTTGCTCTTTGTTATAAAGCGAAATTAACACATTGGGATTTGGAAATTATGACGATCGGTGATTGTTTTGATTACATTTCTGAATTCGCTGAAATGGAGAATCCAGATAAAGAAAAAATTAGAAAAGCAAATCAAAAAGACTTCGATTCATTCTAAGAAAGGAGTGAGAAAATGGCAGGAAGAATTAAAGGTATTACGATTGAAATTAATGGTAACACTCAACCGTTACAAAACGCTCTAAAAGATGTTAATAAACAAAGCGATTCTTTAGCTAAAGAATTAAAAGATGTGGAGCGTTTGTTAAAGTTTGATCCTGGTAATGTGGAAGCATTAGCGCAAAAACAACAGTTACTTACACAACAGATTGAGAATACAACGCAAAAGCTAGATAAGTTGAAAGCAGCGGAACAACAAGTACAAGCTCAATTTCAAAACGGTAAAATTTCTGAAGAACAATATCGTGCATTCAGACGTGAAATTGAATTTACAGAAGGATCGCTTAATGGTCTGAAAAATAAACTCGGAAACATGAAAGCTGAACAAGAGAATGTAGCGAGTTCTACAAGGCAATTAGAAACATTGTTTAGAGCTACAGGAAAAAGCGTTGATGATTTTTCAGGCGCATTAGGTAATCGTCTTGTACATGCAATTAAAAGTGGATCGGCTACAAGTCGACAGTTAGAACAAGCAATCGGTCTGATTGGTCGTGAAGCTTTAGGAACTGAAGCTGATATTGAAAAGTTACAACGTGCGCTACGATCTGTCGATGCTGGAAATTCAATTCAACAAGTTCGAAATGAGCTGAGAGATTTACAACAAGAAGCTGAGAGAACAGAGAAGAAGTTTGAAGGGCTCCAAGTAGGACTTGAAAACGTCATTGGTGGAATGGCAGCTGGTGGCGGTATTGCTAGTGCAGTTGAAAAAGCAATGGATATGTCGAAATTGAAAACTAAGATTGATATCACTTTTGATGTTCCAGAGTCTTCGAAAAAATCAGTGGAAGAAGCTATTAGGGGCGTTAGTACTTATGGTATTGACGCTGAAGAAGCGTTAGAAGGTGTTCGCAGACAATGGGCATTAAATAAGGATGCTTCTGATGAAACAAATGCCGCTGTGGTTAAAGGGGCAGCAACTATTGCAGCATCCTATGCTGGAATTGATTTTAATGAACTTATACAAGAAACCAATGAGATTGGTGCGACGTTAGGTATTACTAACGAGGAAGCATTGGGACTAGTTAATACATTATTAAAAACAGGATTTCCACCAGAACAATTAGATATTATTGCTGAATATGGGGATCAGATGATTCAAGCTGGATTTTCGGCTAAAGAAGTCCAAGGAATCATGTCAGCAGGAGTAGATACTAAAAGTTGGAATATTGATAACCTATTGGATAAATGATTGTCCCTATGAGTGGCGACATTCATAGAAAACTCCTTTAATTCAGTGGAACTCTCAAAAGAGACAATACTGAGCGAAGCCTTTAACAAAGGAACGTGCAACGACTAGCTGAAAAGCGTAGGGTGTAAGCTGATGACATCCGAAATGGGGAGCATCTTATATAAAAGATGATGATATAGTCTGGTCTGTATAGTGATGTACAGAAGTTCATAAGAGAACTGGCAGGATGTTGCGAATCCTGTTGAACATATCGGGTGTAAAAGAAGGTCGTATTAAAATGGCCGAATTTGGTGCGGGTGTAGATAAATCTATGCAAGCGGTTTTAGATAAAACAAAAATCTCGGCGGATCAGTTTGAAAAATGGGGTCAGGCAATTGCTGGCGGTGGTGAAAATGGACAAAAGGCTATGCTTGAGGCAACTAAGGCTTTAGCTGGTGTTGAAAATGCAACAGACAGAAATGTACTTGGCACGAAGATGTTCGGTACTCTTTGGGAAGACCAAGGGAAGAAAATCATCGATACCATTTTGAAAGCGGAAGGTAAACAAGTCGATTTAAAAAAAGGAGTAGAAGACTTACAAGGTGCTACTTCTAAAATAGATGCATCTCCAGCGGTTAAATTTCAACAAGCAATGCAAGATTTACAAGTTGCTCTTCAGTCTGTTCTTGCAGTTATAGCAGATCTTGTCTCTAAATTCGCTGAATGGATTTCTAATAATCCTGAATTAGCAGCAACGTTAACAGCGATTGCTGTTGCTATTGGTGTCATTTCTGGCGCGGTTATGGCTCTTGCTCCGATCGTTATGGCGGTCATGAGTTTGTTTAGTATTGGAGCGGCTGCAGCAGCAGGAATTGTTGCTGGTATTCCTCTTATCATAGCCGCTATAGCAGCTATAGGAATTGCCATCTATAAAAACTGGGATGATATCCAAAAATGGACCATCGAAGTTTGGAATTCCGTTATAGAATTTCTAACAGGAATTTGGGAGGGAATATCCCAATGGGCAACTGAAATGTGGGAAAGTATGAGTGAATCTACTTCTTCAGCTTGGAATGCCATTAAAGAATTTTTAACAGAACTATGGAATGGAATCGTGGAGTCTCTATCTGAAACATGGAATTCGATTGTTGAAACGACTACGGAAACATGGAATGCTATCGTGGAGTATTTGACTGGAATTTGGGATGGAGTAGTTGAAACACTATCAGAAGTTTGGAATAGTATCAGCCAAACCACTTCTGAAGTGTGGACGGCGATTAGTGAGTTCTTCCAAGAAACTTGGAATGGATTAGTTGCCTTTCTAACTCCTATTTTACAGGGGATTGCTGATTTCTTCTCTATGATTTGGAATGGCATTTCCACAGTGATTCAAACTGTATGGGATTTTATTACTCAATACTTACAAGCAATTTGGACGGCTATTTTATACTTTGCTACGCCAATATTTGAAAGTATCAAGAATTTCATTTCTGAATGTTGGAATACCATTAGTTCTACTACAAGTTTTGTATGGGAAACAATTAAGAATTTCTTAGTTTCCTGTTGGAATGGACTTGTAGCGTTTGTTATGCCGATTTTTGAAAAAATCAAGTCCTGGATTATTGCTGTGTGGGATACAATCAGTTCAGCAACGATGTCTGTATGGAATGCTGTTAAGAATTTCTTACAATCATGCTGGAACGGGTTAGTAGCTTTTGTAACGCCAATATTCACCTCAATAAAAGATTGGATTGTGAATACATGGAATACGATTAGTTCCACAACAAGTGCAGTGTGGAATACGATTAAAAGCTATCTATCTAGCTTATGGAACGCAATTGTTTCCACAGCAAGTTCTGTATTCAATAGCATCAAAGAAGCCATTTCAACGGTTTGGAACATGATTAGTAGCACAAGCAGTAGTATTTGGAATGGTATTAAATCTACACTTTCAAACATTTGGGAAGGTATAAAGTCAACCGCATCTTCTGTCTGGAATGGATTAAAAGAAGCCATTATGATTCCTGTTCGTTGGGTGACAAATGCGGTTAGTGGAGCATTTGAAGGCATGAAATCAGCAGTATTAGGCGTATGGGATGGTATTAAAAGTGGTATTCGTACAGCTATCAATGGAATTATTCGTATCATAAATAAATTTATAGATGGCTTTAATACACCAGCAGAATTATTAAACAATATACCAGGAGTTAGCGCGCCGACTATCCCACATGTACCTATGCTTGCTAAAGGCGGGAAGCCTGTCGGTGATGGCTCTTTCATAACTGGTGAAGCTGGTCCTGAGCTCTTTACTAAGAGAGGGAATTCAATTACAGTTACGCCGTTATCTTCAAAAGAAAGATCTCTCGGTATCACTGGAACTATGAATCAACTAATGAGTGATATGAGCCGGATGATGGCTAGTTCAATGAGTCAATTATCAGGGTTAAAGAGTGTTATGAGTGGTGTGTATGGAAATATGTCAAATAGTAGACAAGCTATGGCAGCTGGTGTTGCGAATCAAGTGATTAATTATTCTTCAGGATCACCTGGCGGTGGAGTCATTCCAATGCTTGGCGGTGATTTAGTTGTGGAAGTTCCTGTTGTTTTAGATGGACGAGATGTGGCACGTGGTACTTATCGATATACAACCGAGTACCAAGAAAGAGAAGAAAAACGAAACTCAGACTTTTAGGTTTGGGTTTCTTTTATTTTATAAAGAAATGAGGTGTCAAAATGAGCTCTTTCAAATTTAACAATGAACGTAAAAGGTATATCCAAATTGCAAAAGGTTGGAAAAGACCAACTTGGGCACCATTGAAACGGAATTTTCTACGTACCCCAGGATATCCAGGAGCAAGATTATTAAATACACAAACAGAAATGCGTGTTTTATCAATTCCTGTAGGGATTATAGTTCCTGATGATGCTGATTTAGAAATGTTAAAAGAAGAAATTGCAAGTTGGTTAATAACAGATCAACCAGTAGAGCTTATTTTTGATGTAGAACCCAATAGAACATATTTAGCAGTTGTGGATGACAGTTTTGATCCAGATGAGTTTGTAACACTTGGAATAGGGACTCTTACTTTCATTTGCCCAATGCCATATAAGTTAGGTCCTGTACAAAAGAAAACCTTGGCTATCGCAAATGGTGACTTAAAAACTAGTTTTCTTAATAAAGGTTCTGTAGAGTCAAATCCAATTATTGATATAAAGGTGGGCGCACAGAGTCCTTATCTCGATGTATGGAATGATGATGAATATTTTAGGATTGGTTATCCCACAGGGGTAAAAACTCGTGTTGTGAAACAAAATGATCGTCTCATATGGGATGAAATGACTAATTTAACCATTTGGGAAGCGATAACTGGAAAAATAGGAATTTATAAAAGTTCAGGGGCTATGAAAGTTTGGCAAGGATACGCTTTTACACCCGATTCGTATGGAACGGGAGCGAATGATGAGTGGCATGGTCCATTTATGAAGAGAACAATTCCTAATACAAGTGGAGTTATTCAAGATTTTAAAATTGATGTACAAATGAATTTTCAGTCTGAACATTGGAACAGAATGGGCAAAACGGTAGTCATGCTTTTAGATGCTAATGACAATGTGATAGTTGAATTAGCAATGGCTGATGAATATATGAGTCATGAAATGACAACAGCACAAGCAATTATTGATCCAGGAAGTTCTAGAAAGTGGATTGCTGACGAGATGGGCATGTACTCTGATACATTTAACGACTTTAGAGGACACGTTTCAGTAGCTCGCAGAGGGAAAGAATGGAGCTTCTATTTTGCTAAATATCGTAAGAACACCGAAATAGATGATGCTAGTTTTGTTCGTACATGGCGAGACAATTCTGACAGTAACCCTATGACAGCTAGACCAGTAGCAAAAATAGCTGTAGGGTGTATTGCTTATGGTGCAAATCCGCCAGTTGATGTCGCGTTTATTGAAGATGTTAAGTTTTGGAAGATTAATACTTTAACAATAGACGAGACTCCTTATATTTTTGATATAGGAGACAAAATACAGATAGATACAGAAAGATCATTAGTAACAATAAACGGTACAAATGCAATTGCATTAAAAGATATATTTAGTTCATTCCCTGTTATAAAGCGAGGGCAAAATGCAGTCATAATACGACCAGCTAATGTAGGAATAGCGGAATTAACGTATAGGGAGCGGTTTAGATGAGAACACCAAGTGGAGACTTACATGTCGTTGATTTTAAAACAAATCAAATCGTTTCAGATATACAGCCTAAAGACTATTGGGATGACAAACGACATTGGGAAATCAAAAATAATATCGATACTCTAGAGTTTAGGATATTTGAAAATACAGATCATGCAGCAACACTTGTACAACAAAATTTAGTACTAAAGGAAGTACGTGGTGGTAGAATCGTTCCTTATGTCATTACAGAAACGGAAAAAGATTCTAAAGATAGATCATTAATGGTTTATGCATCTGGTGAATGGATTCAGCTTGCTAAAGCAGGAATTATTGAACCACAAAAATTAGAAAGTAAAACATTGAAACAATGTATGGAAATAGCTCTTAAAGGGACGAAGTGGACAATAGGTAAAACCGAACATGATGGAGCGCATTCAATGGTAATTGAAGAATTTACAGATCCATTGGATTTACTTAAGAAAATTGCCGCTTCATTTGAATTAGAACTTCAATATCGTGCTGAAGTTGTTGGTTCTAAAATCGTTGGACGCTATGTGGATATGGCTCAGAAACGAGGAAGAGATACAAGAAAAGAAGTAACCTTTGGTAAAGATTTAATAGGAATTAAACGTATTGAGAACTCTCAAAGCATTTGTACAGCTTTATTAGGTTTTGTAAAAAAAGAAAATGGGGAATTCATTACAATCTCACCCATAAATAAGGGGGTTCCTTATCTTGTAGATGATGCAGCTTACCAACGCTGGAATGAGAACGGAAAACATAAATTCGCTTTCTACACTCCACAAACAGACGATCAAAATATGTCTCCTGAGAGACTTTTGACTTTAATGAAAACGGAAATGGGTAAGCTTGTGAATGCTTCCGTTTCTTATGGAGTCGATGCACAAAATATAGCAAGAATACCTGGTTTATCACATGAAGAAATCAATGAAGGAGATACAATTCGAATTATAGATGAAGGGTTTACACCTAAGTTGTATCTTGAAGCGCGAGCTATTGCTGGTGATGAATCTTTTAAAAATCCTACACAAGATAACTATGTATTTGGTGATTATCGTGAAATTGTTGATCAAAATGATGAGTTGCGAAGATTGTATCAAAAGATACTAAGTTCATTGTATGACAAGGTTCCACAAGAGTTATTTGACCAATTAAATAATAAAGTAAAGGAACAAAATAAAGACATCATTGATGCTAAAGATAAAGCTGATCAGGCTCAAAAAGAAAGTCAAACAGCAAAAGATTTGGCAGAAAC
>NZ_JBNPJZ010000165.1:0-6786 GCF_050312695.1 Bacillus sp. AF62
TACAAATGAAACATATGGGGAACGAACGATTGCAAATGCGATTTCTTCCACACCTACAACTATTTTAGATAATCAAGGTCAATTCGAAGAATTTTCGTTTGATTTCCGTGAGGGACATACGGCTGAAGTTGTGGAGGACAAGCCAAAAAAGAAATTTCGTTTAACAGAACTCGGAAATGCAGAACGTATTGCTTATAAATATGGCCATGTAATCAAATACGTAAATGAGATGGGGTGGCTCATATGGGACGGCAAACGTTGGAAAATGGATACAAGAAAAGAGATTGAAAGAATGACAGCAAAAGTACTTCGTAGTCTCTATAAGTCAGAGGAGGAACCGGAAGTGAAATGGGCGCGGATGTGCGAGCGTAGAAACATTCGAATGAATAGTATCAAGGATCTTATGCCACTTGTTCCAGCGCAGCGTGAAGATTTTGATAAGCATGAATATCTTTTGAATGTGGAAAACGGGGTAATTGATTTAAAAACGGGTGAATTATCACTACATAATCGTGATCTCATGCTTACCAAAATGGTAAATATCGAATATAAAAAAGAGGAAGATTGTCCGAACTGGAAGGCGTTTTTGGAAAGTATTTTCAAGGATGTGGAAGGCAATACAGATTACGAATTAATTGATTTTATCCAAAAAGCAATCGGCTATTCCTTAACAAGTGATATATCAGAACAGGTTATGTTCTTTTTGTATGGTGGTGGGCGAAATGGGAAATCGACGTTTATTAATACCATAAAGAATGTACTAGGTGATTATGCGAAACAGACGAATAGCGATACGTTTATTAAAAAGAAACATGATTCTGGGGCAAATAATGATATCGCACGTTTAGCAGGGGCACGTTTTGTCTCAGCGGTTGAGAGCGAAGACGGTCAACAATTATCAGAAGCGCTAGTCAAACAAATTACGGGTGGAGAACCAATCAGCGCGCGGTTTTTACGCCAAGAGTTTTTCGAATTTACACCAGAGTTTAAAGTGTTTTTCACAACGAATCATAAACCGATTATTAAAGGGATTGATGAGGGAATTTGGAGAAGGGTGCGGATGATACCTTTTACGGTTACAATCGCAAAGGAAAAGATGGATCGTAAACTTCCTGAAAAATTATCAATGGAGATGCCAGGCATATTAAATTGGGCAATTCAAGGGTGTTTAAAATGGCAACGTGAAGGATTAAGAGAACCGAAATCAATTAGAGTAGCAACAAATAGTTATAAAGAGGAAATGGATATCATCGAACCGTTCATACTTGATATGTGTTTTTTGAATCCCTTGGCAAAAATCGAGGCGAAAGAATTATATACTGCTTATTCTCGTTGGTGTGAAGACGAAGGTGAAATTGCTTTGAAAAACCGCACATTTTATAGATTGTTGGAAAATAAGAATATTTATAAAAAACGAGGGGCAAAAAATAAAGTGTTCTTAAATGGGATTGGGTTACAGAAAGAATGTTACAAATATTTACAAAAAGACGAAAGTTCAGTAACTGCATCAACCCAAGAAAATGCTTTGATAACCCCATTCAAATTATCATGAAATCCTTATGTATCAAGGGTTTAGAGGGGGGTGTTTTTTGTTAGGTTATTGGTGGTTACTTATTTTCCTATATTCCAAAAATATATAAATTATAAATATATATAGTGTATATTTCTGGTTATGGTGATTTGGGGTAACCCATAGTAACTTTTGGTGAGAAAATGAACTCAAACCCTTGGTATATCAACGTATTTGACAGGTTACCAAAATTGTTTTTTGTTTATTTAGGTAAAAAATCAAGTTTTTTATTAACACGGACTGCATAAATGGTCATTTGAATTGGGAAGAGGGAGATGAGGTGGCACAAGTATTAAAAATACTAAGTGCAATTTGGAAATCAGGCGCAAATATCTATCCTGATCCAAGTGATAATCGAATCGGGATAAAAAGACAACATTTAATTCCAACGGAAGTAATGCAATTGGCTGAACAATCTTTCAGTGAAATTGATGCCTGGTTTCAATCGTGGAAAGATGCGAGTGCGGAGCAGGTAACAATTAGAAAGATATTCTATGAGTTTTGTGGATGGCAGCATAACCAGCCATTGCATGAATGGCTACTAGCTGATACAGATTCTTTACAACTGTTTTATGACTGGACGATTGTTCTTGCGAAGAAAGGATGGACAGACATCTATGAAGACTATCGTCCGTTTAAAAATGAGGAGTCGGATGCAATGGCAAGAAAGATATATGAACGTGCAGTTTTATATGCAAGGACAGGGGGATGTGGATGATTTATTTTCATTACACAGATAAAGAAATAAGCAACATTCTTAACACATTAACGATTGTTATTGACACGCGTGAAAATGTAAATGGCCATATTCTTGATTATTTACAGCAAAAGGACATTCCAATTAAAAATCAAAAGTTAGATACCGGTGATTATGGCTGCATGATTCCAAAAAATGAAGAGTTAGGAATACCTCGTGCTATCTATTTAGATAGCCGAGTGGAACGGAAAGCTCACATGGATGAGATCACAGGGAACTTACAAAAGGATACGCAAACAGCGTTTGAAAATGAGTTAATTCGATCAAAGGATATCCCCTTCACTTTACTTGTGGAGGACCTACATGGATATGAAAAGATGCTGCAAGGTAAATATCGTTCAAAATACAATCCATTCGCATTACTGGGTAGACTCAATACATTTAAAGCTAAATACAATTTTGAAATCGTGTATGTAGATAAAAAATTCACAGGGAATTGGATCTATCATCACTTTTATTACCAAGTGAAACATTATTTGAGAGCAGGGATATTGTAAGGTGACTCGATGAGAGGTGTTTCACATGAAAAATGAGTAGAAAAAACGGTAGTGGTGTTACAAAAACAACAGAAAGTGAATACAGAGTGTGTAGTGGGGAGAATGAGGCAGGTTACAAGGAAGTTTTATAGAAAAATAAAAAGATTGTGTGTCTGGTTTGTGTTTCCTTGTAGCGTATATATTGAAATTAGTTTATTTATCCAAAATAAAGGAGTTAGTATGTACCAACCCCTTCATTCTAGGTATGTCAAAATTTAGGAGACCTCCTATGTATAGGAGATAGTTATAATATATTTGAAAGGAGAGAATTTATTCTTGTACATTCCATATTTTTGGTAAGACATACAAAAAATATGATGAGGTTATGTGAAAAATGAAAAGAGCATCTACGCAGAGATGCCCTTGATTAAGACTCTTATTGTAAAGAGTGCGTGATATACCATATGCATGAGGGAATGAGTATGTAACTTGTGCCAAGAAAAAAGAACTCTTATATAAGAGCTCAAAGAGGAAAAATGAGTTGATAACAAATACAAAAGCACATTGGTATAGGTCAAGTATGCCCAAAACATATACATGTATACAACATAACAAAGCAGCTAGCAAAAGCTAACTGCCCGGTGTGTTGATCGCAGGAGAAACTTGATTCATGAAATTAAGGAGTATGGCCATATGTGGCCTATGGATAGTATGATTCAAAAGTAGAATTTTATGCAGGAGGGGAAAGAATGGATGCTTGGAAAACGCTGGAACTGATGAATGAGTACGGAAAATGCAACAAATGTGGGAATGAAATCATTGGGGATGGAGAAGGAATATTAGAAGTTGAAGATGGCCGTTTCAAACGAACTTGCAAGTGTGGATGGAATGTTGAGATTGAAGAAAAGTAGAAAAATGTCTAGTTCGTCATGCATCAGATATTCGAAGTGAAAAACACTCGCAGAAACCTGTCAAATTCAAGTTTAAATTCTTTCTGCATACCATAGGTATGTAAAAGCGGAGAATGGTTTACAAAGGATTTTAAGAGCGAATAAAGAGATTTTATTATACAGGCATAAAAAGTAGCCAGGAGGGGGTTCAATGATAGAAAGTCCAACAGGGAAACTGAAAGGCGCGACCTTTAAATACATTGAAAGTGAATTATATGGTTACAGTGATACATTGCACGAGATTACATTCATGCGAAAGAATTTGATTTACTGTTCTTCGCATGATGATGAAAATATCGGAGGCGGGAGAAGAAATGTCGTAAATCGTCCGACCGAGCGCATAGGAACACAGCTGATGGTACATAAAAAACTGAGGCGCCTAGAAGAATTAGCAGATGCGATTGAAAGTGTATATGTATTATTAGAACGAGAGAAACAAAGACTAGTGAAATTAAAATATTGGACAAAGCCACAATGCAAGACATGGGACGGAATTGCGGAAGACCTGCACATCACAAAGCGAACAGCCTTACGGTGGCGAGATGGAGTTGTGTATGCTATTGCTGAAAAATTGGGAGAAAGATAAAAGATGTCACTATCATGTCACTTTTGGCCTCAAAAAATGAAGTATTATGGTAGTATGGAAAAGTGAAAGACGATGAAAATCGCTTATTACAAGATTAAATGTATATTCTCAATGGTCGTAGGGTGTGAGGTACCTTAAAACCAAGACCATCCGGCCGTTGAGAGAGGAGAACATCTACAAAGGGTGCTCTCTTTTTTATCAGAACCAAAAATGTTATAAAAAGAAAAGGCCATACCAAATGATGAATAAACAGAGCCAGCCAATTGTTAAGGCAATATATGTAAGTATTTTCAAGACGTACTCCTTTGTGCAGTATGATTCGTGTACATTTTGAAATATCACGTACCGGATTGTAAAATTCATTTCAAAAGGAATGAAAAATGCACATGCAATATGCGAGGTAAGAAATTTTGATGGAAAATTTGCATGATGTACTTTTCACCCCTTGTAGAAGAAGTCCAAACATATTTTGCTATCTAATTGGGAGTTAGTAAATGATCCAAAGGGGTATTCATACAAAAACAAAATGGTTTGTCCTTCTTCCATTTTTACTATTTGCTATGAATTGGTTCTCTATACCAAAAAAATAAAAAAAAAAGAGACGAGTGAATTCGTCTCTTTTGTACATGTGTACAAAAAATGATAAGAGATATGCCTAGTATAGAATTCTTCATTTGGTCACGTATACCTTTTTTACTGGAGAGAATTTTTACTATTTACGTAAAAGCTGAAGAGAGAGGCATGAAAATGGTTGTTTTTTGTGTCACTTTAATAAGGTTGTACATATGGTAAAGAAAGGACAATTCTTTGTTACTATATTTCAACCACTCATATAGCTTCCTTTCTCATGAAAAGAGCATCGATATCATAGGATGCTCTCTTTTTATTGAGAAAGGAATACAATAAAAAATAGACGAATGAAATCGCCTCTTCTGTACATATCAAAGAAATATGATAGAACGTGTTGGTATACTATATTTCAATTTTGGTTATATATACCTATTTTTGAGGGGATTCTCTTTTTTTATTTAAAAAACGAGTACCGTTGAGGGGTACCCGTTTTCGAGAAACTTACAAGCATCTACCATTGTTCTGTATAGGAGTGAACGAATCAATCGACAAGTAAGGATGTCAAGATATTATATGTAAATGATTAGGTGAATGTTACCAAAAAATGAAATAAGTTTGTTTATTTAACCAAACTTTAAACATAGTTGGACGAGCGAAGCATACAGTGATATAGAGGGGCGGGGTAATATTCCGTATGAGAGGGCACTTACCTGAAGGGAGTGCTCTTTTATGGTTGCACCTTTTGATAAAGACGAGCATATAGTAGAGTAGAGGGCAACCTCTATTGTCTTAGTTCGCCCATAGAACTCCTTTCTATACCAGAAAGAAACTCAAGAGCATCCAACTGGCGCGGGTGCTCTCTTTGTGTTGCGAAGTTAAGAATAATTTTTATACAGAATTTGTTTCTATTTATTTTGAAATAAGACGTGCTACAATGATACATATGAGAGTGTACGAGGAGTGATTTTTTGATGCAAGATGAATTATTGCAACAGATTTTAAGCAAGTTAGGTGAAATCCAATCAGATGTGAATGGAATTAAAACGGATATAACAGAAATAAAGACGCAATTTAAGGCACATCGAATAGAGACAGATGATAACTTTACCAAATTGTACCATGCTATTTCTGACAAAGAAACGGCTATTGAAGTACTGAATAAAAGAGTATTTGGAACAGAAACGAAGATTGCAAAATTAGTAAAAGAGAAACATTAAAGTTAAGAATCTTAATGTTGAATAGAATATGTCTTTATCATAAAGGAGTAGGGAGAGCTTTTATATGCAAACAACTAAGCCGGGAGGTTGACAAAACATGAGAGAAATCAAACCAGGGGGCTGAAATGATGAAAGCCATTCGGCCAGGAGGGTAAATAAGTAGATTGAGGGCATCCAAAAGAAAGGGATGTTCTCTTTTTATGCACAATGTATAAAAGACAAGCATATAGTAAAGGAAAGGTTGATTGATCATGGAATTTGTTTACTTCCTTTACACGGACGAAGCTAGAGAGCATCCCAAAACGGGTGCTCTTTTTCGTATGTAAAAAATTGAGAAATGCATGGTTAGTTAACCAGGTGAAGTGTATGCAAGAAATCAGGAAGCATGAGTGATAGAAATACCGTCACATCAACGATGTATAAAAAATGTATAACGGTAGAAAACAAGAATCGCACAACCATACCTATTTCCCGTTTGAAGGACTGTCATATAATAACTATTATGTAAACTAAAAGTGTAGGGTCTATTCATTTCCCTGTATAAATGAAATCAAACTACAAAATGATTAAGATAAGGTTCTTTTAGCATCCATTCACGGTGCTTTTTTATATGTAAATTAAACGATTTTTGAACAAAAAAGAAGAAATAAATTGGAGGGA
>NZ_JBNPJZ010000166.1:0-6499 GCF_050312695.1 Bacillus sp. AF62
ATATTGTCGTATGCATTTACAACCGCAAATGTACATGATAGTAAAATAGCTCCTGCATTGCTTCGGGATATACAAAATCAAAATGTGTTATTTTCCGTTGCAGATGCAAAGTTAGATACATAAAAAGGTTCATTCAGTCTATATATTTCTGAATATTAAATCTACTTTTGAGTATTAGTTCTTTAGGTTTAGAAGCTTCAGTGGAACAACTAAAGTGTACCGTACACTTTAGTTGTCTAAAATATGGCGTATTTCTGGCATATCCATATTTGCAAACTTCGCAATATCTTCGATATCCATGCCGTTTTTATGCATGCCTTGAATCAATTGAATTTTCCCTTCTTGAATGCCTACTTCTCGTCCCTTTTCCATACCTTTCTTTTCGGCATACTTATACTTAGAAGCCTTATCAATAAGAGCCTTTTGTCTCACCTCATATGACATACGGAATTCAGGGTCTTGACTCATCTTTTCCCACTTTTGCATCGCATTTTTTAAAATCAGATCTCGGTTCATGGCGATTTCCTCCAGTGTATGCGTGAATTGTGTATCTTCATTTGCGGATAATAACAGCAACCATCTCAAAAAAGAGTCTTCCCACGGATTGACTTGTTTTTCTTTCCATTGTGCCATTAATTTTGGAATTTCAATTACGTGTAACAGCAAAGAATTATCTATAGTATCGGAGAAGAAAGAAAAGAAGCAACCCTTATTGAGTTTTTTTGTATTATTTCTAATAAAACAGTATGGTACGTGAAATTATATTTCTTTGTAGTTTAAACATGCACCTATTTTTTTATGTCTTTCCCTTTTCTATCATGCCTTTCGAGAGGACTCCCACCTCTAAACGTAAGTAAAGGTGGTGAGGTGAATCGAAAGAAATATTTTATTTTCAAGAAAACAACAGAAACATATGTTCCGTTTTGCTATAATATCCTTAACAAGGAGGTGAATAAAATGACAAAGGAAAATCTGTCAAACTATAAAACTCTTCAAATTTGGATTAAAAAAGGGCATCGTATGTATTCTTATTTTCAAGAATGTTGTCATAACGCTAAGAACATGTACAACACGACAAACTTTTATATACGCCAGGTGTACACTGGATTAACACAAGGAAAAGAGTTGCAGCCTTTGCAAAAAGAAGTTCTGGATTATATTCATAAAAATATTGGTAAGATGAATGACACACAATATATTCACTTTGTCTTTTTCTTTCATTCATCTGAGTGGTGGTGCAAGTGGGAAAATAACGTTTTGTTGCCAGTGCCAACTAAAAACTTACTTAGGATGTTACCGTAATGTAAAATTGACTAGTGATAAATGAAAAGCCCTAATATTCTAACTTAGCACCCTGAAACGTTTCAGATTATTTGAGAGTGTTGCAAAACTCATAAATATCCAAAAATGAATGCATAAAGAAATCCGTTTTCCTGGAAGAATGATAGTATCCCAAAACTATCTCCAGAAAGGACGGATTTACTAGTATGATAACCAATTTTGATCAAAATTAATCCATTTTACAAATTTTATTTGCCTACGTAGACAGTTTAGTCATCTCAAAGATAAAGGGCTGGAACAGCCACGTTGGTATGGTCAAAATCGCTATCTATTGCATGTTCAGCTAGTTTTTCTGATTCATAACATTGCATATTTATTTTAGTTTTGCAACACCCTCTATTTATCAATAAAAGAGAAGCCAGATTCCTGGCTTCTCTTTTTCAGTGTATAACAACTTCTTAAACTACAACTATATTTTTTCAAACTTTGCATCATATCCTACATGTTCTTACTATATTTAAAAATTCAACTTAACTATCATTTTAAATCGAAATAAACATTAGTTAGAGCTTTATAAGCGTTGACTCTTCCGTGCTTCCAATATTCACCCGTACCAGGGATTTTATCTGCACTTTTTTCTATCGCATCTCGAATTTGTATATTGGAGAATCCTTGGGAAGCTAAGAGTGCCACTACACCTGAAACGTTGGCAGTCGCCATTGAAGTTCCACTTTTGGTACTATAAGGTGTTTCAAGATTCCAATTGGTTGGAACAGTCGACATGATATCTACACCTGGTGCTGAAACATCTACTGAAATTCCATAATTAGAGCGATCCCATTTCGCATCATTGGAATCAGTTGCTGCTACAGAAATGACGTTGGAATAAGCAGCAGGATAATACGGTTGGGAAGTAGAAGCATTTCCTGCTCCGGCTACCAATACCACTCCTTTATCCCATGCGTAGTTGACGGCATCTTCTAGTACTTGAGAAGGATCTTGCATGGCTATACTGAGATTGATTACTTTCGCACCATGATCAGCAGCATAGGTGATGCCGTTAGCAATGACATCATTGTATGAATATCCATTTCTATCTAGTACACGAACTGATAGTATTTTTACATTAGGAGCTATTCCAGCTATTCCAATTTCATTGTCGGTTACGGCAGCGATTGTTCCTGCTATATGTGTCCCATGTCCTAGTTCATCCTTACTTGGATCTGTGTTATTTTGTACATAATCGTAACCTGAGATTACCTTTCCCTTTAAGTCAGGATGCGTACTCTGAACCCCTGAATCAACAACTGCTACTACTGTATCAGTACTTCCACGGGTAATATCCCACGCTTTAGGAATCTGCATTTTTTGTAGTGAGGCATTTTGATTCGAAGAATAATAGCAATCATTAGGGGTCCATACTGCTCGGTAAACTTTACTTGGTTCTACATAATCTATACCAGGTAGCTGACGATATTCTTGAAGAGCTTGTTGTATAGATTGGCCCTGAACTTGAATAACATCAAATCCAAGTTGTGTGTTTCGGGAAATCACCTTTGTATTTTTTTGTCGATAAAGATTACTTTTTTCTATAGTAGAGACCTCTTTATTAAATTTGACAATGATTTGTTCATCTTCTTTTTTACTTGTCTTATCCCAAGCTGCTTTTGTAGGAATTACATGTAAAAATGATAAAGAAGACACAAAAACTATTATCGTCAACAAAGTGAATAAATACTTTCTATTTTTCATTTACTTTTCCTCTTTCTTGTTTTAATGTGTTTGTAAAGTTTTAATAAAAATTAAAACTATCGGATTAACATAAAAATCGCCAGAATGCATGACAGAAAATATCTTCAAAAATATAAAATGGTAAGTCCTTTCAACTTGCTTTTTTCAAACTTCGCTTAAACATTGGTTTTTCTAGATAAGTTCCAAGTCGCCAAATATACTCTATAGGGCCCATCCGATATTTCTGTAACCAATAAGTGCTAGCATATAATTGAATTAGGTAAATTCCGATTGTTAACACTAGACCTAACAAATAGCCGCCTTTCCCATATAGACCAATTCCATACCCATAAAAAATAGTAGTAACAATGATAGTCTGCATTAAATAATTACTCACGGACATCTTCCCCATGTTAGCCATATAAAATAATAAACCTGATAGCCATTTATAATGAGCTAATAGAATAATTGAGCTGCCATAAAAAAGGGCCATACTGATTGGAGTAACATTGTTTGTTAACAAGGTGAGAAGAGAATGTTTTGTTAATAGTTCCAAACTTTTTATTGTGAAAGAAAAAACACCGCTAATTAACCAGATTATTTTAAGAGCATTCATATATTTATCTACATTAAATAACCATCCCTTTTTACCAACATACATTCCAAATAAAAACATTGGAAGTGGTGTCACAAAAATCAATACAAAGACTAATCCTAAAAAACGATTCATGCCTAGATATTCAAAAGCATTTTCATTCAAACGAAAATGTAGGTGTTCTATATAGCTTCCTGTTTTATGTAAATACTGTGCTTTTTCACTATATACAGAAAGATTATCCATATTCGAAGTAGGGTCAAAGACATATTTAATGCACATCGAGAATACTAATAAAATAAAGGCCCAAATAAGTATAGTTCTTGGTTTTCTATTTATAAATATAGCTAATAAAATCCCTATAATTCCATAGCCGAATAAAATATCTCCCTCCCAAATAAAAATCCCATGAATATATCCTAATGTAAGTAAAATAACAATCCGCCTTAAATAAATAGAGAAGAAATTTTTTTCTTTTACTATACTACTTTTTTGTAACATAACTATACTCAGTCCAAATAAAAAAGAAAATAGCGTAATAAAATTATGGGTACCAAAGAATTGAACAAATCCATTGATACTCTTATCTGTATTACTAAGTACATAAAATGGTAATTCTGTATTAAACATACCAAACTGAATCAGTGTGGTATTAACCAATAGAATCCCAAATAATGAAAAACCACGAATCGAATCGATAGCTGTCACACGTTGTGTCATATATTTTCACTCCTATTTAAAGTTCTATTTTATAATAGTATCTTTCTATTATAAAACGGTTGTATTCTTTAGAACATATCCGGACTTAACTGGACTAATTTACTACAAAGGTATAGTGTGTTATCCTCCTTCGATATATTTTGACAACTAGATAACATTATATTTAGTTTAAGTGTTTTTCAAGTGATAATTTGTCTCACAAAAGGACAGTTTATGTTTCATGTCATTTCAAGAATTAAAAGGTGGGAATTACCGGTTGCGATACGAGAATGAAAAGAGGATAAATACTTACAAAAGGATATACCACTTCATATAAAAAAATAGGTTCTGGTGCAAAAAGATTTGAGGAATTGCAAGTAATCTCTAAACCTTGGATATACTGATAGTATTACTCTATAAAAGGTGTGTGACCAGTATGGAAAAAGAGAATATATTCAAATGGAAGCATTACCAGCCCGATATTATTTTGCTAACAGTACGTTAGTACCTACGGTACAACTTAAGTCTTCGTGATTTAGTGGAAATGATGGAAGAACGAGGATTCTCCTTAGCCCATACAACCATTATGCGCTGGGTTCATCAATATGGACCAGAATTAAATAAACGGATTCGAACACATTTGAAGTCAACCAATGATTCTTGGCGAGTGGATGAAACATACATCAAAATCAAAGGAGAAAAGATGTACTTATATCGTGCGATTGATTCCGAAGGAAACACGATTGATTTTTATTTAAATCGTAAACGAGATGCGAAGGCTGCCAAGCGTTTTCTAAAGAAAACCTTGGCTTCTTGTCATGCCACAAAGCCTCGTTTGATAACTGCTGATGGAGATAAGGCCTATCCTGTTGCGATACGTGAACGAAAGGAAGAAAAATGTATATCACATGGTATACCACTTCGTGTGAAAAAATATTTAAACAATATCATTGAGCAAGATCATCGATTTATCAAAAAACGGATTCGGAATATGCTGGGATTGAAATCCTTGCAAACAGCTACAAAAATGATCGCTGGAATAGAAGTTATGCATATAATCAAAAAAGGACAAACTTCTCAGAAGGTGAAGTCTGTCCAAAAACCAATACAGATAATCAATCATCTATTTGGCTTATTAGTATAAAAACGGAATCCATTAGGAAGCAGTCTGCTTCTTTTTATATTCCATCACTTTCGCATCAGAACCTCATTTTTCGGTTTTTTATACAGAATTCTCATCCGTTATTTTCTTGCTTTTTACAATCGTTTATTAATTCATCTAGTTTAATATTCAAATTATCCATCATGCTTCCTGGTAATGTAATAAGGTTGTTTAAATCCTCCTTATCTAAACACCCTATTTCTAATTTGTTTTCGCTCGCATGCGAAACAACTGAACCAAATGGTAAAATTAATAACACACATGTTGATACTATAACAATTGTTTTCAAATTCATAAATTCCTCTCTCAACTAAAGTATTCTTGTCACTGCATTATTGTGCATAACATTTGTTGTATTGTATATCTATAATTATTTACTGACTTCAAAAGATGTTTGCAAGTCCGTAAAAGGTCTATCACTATATCTAAATTCATTTAGACATAGGTCATAACAATTTATTGGTTGTTTTAAATATCATATGGTGATGTCGAAAATATAGGTGGAGCCTGTATAGCATGAATCTATCTTTATCGGAATCATATGAATAGGTATACTTTGTTGATCCTATTCAAGTCTTTTCATCTAAGGATGATGGTTTTAGACCTTGCACTTTCATTGCTAGTTATTCGTTTGTTCTAATAACTTCAAAAGGTGTTTGCCTATTACTTAAAGATGGAACTTCTAGTCGTTTTCGAAGTTCCTGTTTCAACCAAGATTTTTCAGCATGTGTTCCTTCATATTCCCAAAACTCCTTTACCAACTTACCTCGCCCCATTTGACTTTGATAAAAAACACCTATTCCTATTGAATTATCTGTTGATGATCCATAGATTTTATGATCTGTTCTATCATCATTACTCAAATAAACAGACTTCAGCATTTCATCAGGGGCCCAATACTGTGCTCCTGTTTTACTAGCTTTGGATGATTTAATTCTGATCCAATCATCAGAATTAATGAATCCATCTGTTTTATTTTTATTCTCAAAAATAATGGGTATTCCATTATCCGTTGAAGAATGTGCAAAAAG
>NZ_JBNPJZ010000094.1:0-6496 GCF_050312695.1 Bacillus sp. AF62
TTGGCATTCCGACAGGGAAAGCCTTTGTTAAATCTTCGTTCTTGTAAGGAGTATCTATTGGATAAGGTGAGGTAGACGTAATGGGAGTATTTGATGCACAACCAGTCAAATAAATAGACAATGTCCCAATGATACCAAGTATGGAAATACGTTTAAACATAAAAATTCCCCCTTCTTTAGCTATTCAAAGAATCAACCAGCTTAGAATATCAAATAAAGAGTACATATTTTGTTACTTTATGAGTGTCATAAAATAAAAAGATTCGCTTTTTTTGTAGAAAAAAGAAAAAACGCAATCATAACGAAAGCGCCTTTTCTTTGGTTTATACCTATCTTAATATAGAACAACTAGGAAGGTGTTATTAACAGTATCTTACCATACAATCATGCCGACAAATATTGATAAAGTTCCACAATTATATTCTATTTTCGGCATTATAGGGGCGATTTATTGTGAGAATAATAGATAAATAAATAAGAATAAGGGGGGTTAGATACTTGTTTGAAAGGATTTTTTTTAAATATATTTGATGATGGGATTACTAGATTTTAAATTGTTTTAAAAAACATACAATTATTTCTCAATAAAGAAGTTTGTTGAACAATAGGGATTTATAGTATATGAGGATGATATAATAAGGATATGAATTTATACTATAAACTCAGTCGTATCAAGGAATACAGAATAATTGTGAAATCAATATCACAGATAATTCACAATTACTTTTCAACTTGTTTACACTTGTGTGTCTGAATTATCTGTATAATTAAAATGGGAAAAATACATACAAAATAAACTCGCAGAGCGTGTTGAATAGTGAAAACCTACAATCACTTCCAACCGTTCACCTAACTACACTAGGAAAACACTTCGCTACATACGAGTTCCTTCACAGTTTAACATATATATGTTTTGTAGTACAGCATTCCTGTGGGAAAAGTTTGGATTGAGGTTATGTTTATAAATTCTGATAAGGAGGAGTAATGTGGAAGCGACAAAAGAAAAGACGCAGAAAAAATCTGAGAAACAGTTTAAAAAAGAATCCAAGCGTAATTTGATGCGAGAACTGATGAAGAAGATTAAAAAGGATATAGATGATAAGGGATTTAAGATTCGTCCACTTGCGAAGAAAGTAGGCGTTGATCGCACGGTTATTACAGACGGTATTGTTACTTGTAAAACTGCTGAAATGAAACTCGACACTTTTATGAAAATCATGGATGTGGTCTATGAAAATCTAGAAGAACGTCAAGAAGTAATACGAAGCTTTATCAAAATCGCACAAAATGAATTGAACATACGTAAATCATTGGTTTACTGCCAAGGGACTGGCGAGTATGAACTGATGGATTTTGTAATAAAAGAAAATCAAAACAATGAAGAAGTGAAAAAATATTTACGGGTATATGAGGTGTTTAATAAAAGAAATAAAAATGAAAAGAAAGGTTATCCTTTATTAGATGAATTAAAGCAAAAAACTTTCTCTACAGACGCTGAATGTCAGATAATGTTAAATACCTTATATGCTTTTACTATGAATGATATATTCAATATAAGGGCGATGCATCCATATACAGGGAACGTAGAAAGTTATTTGTTAGAGGTTACAGACAATTTTATTTATAATTGGCTTACAATGTACTTTGATGAACGAATGGCTTATATTTATATGTTCGATGATAAAATAGAATTTTGTCGTCAAAAGTGCTATAAGATTTTAAACAGTGAACTTATTATCACTCTGATTAAAGCAACAAGCATGTGCTGTCTTGGGGAATCTTATATGTTTGAGGACCAAATTCTTGCCGAAAAGTGGATTGCAAATAGTATCAATTATCTAGATCAACATGGAGTGTCTCGAGATAGCAGGAAGTACATAGCATTTAATACAACTTTGAACTTCCTGTATATCGAGTTCGGATTTAATCTAGACAAGATTAATTTCGACTACATAGACACTTCAGAACTAGGATACTATATAGGACTATATAAAGACAAGAAAAAAGGATTAAAAATGATATATAATTTAGTGGAAGAACGTGGTAGTTCACCATTTACAGATTATTATATAGCTAGAATCAATGAAGATTTAGAAGGTTTGGAACAAGCGTTGATACGTTTTGAACGGGTAGCGAACTATCATTATGCGAAAGCAGTGCGACGTACAATTGAATTACTAAAAAAGAAGCAGGGAAAGGTTGATGAATAATGAGAAAATTTAGTATAATAATATTAAGTGTCGCTAGTGCATTTACAATACTATTAAACATAGGCGTACCAGAAAAAGAAAATGTTGCTAGTAAAACCAAAGATATTGAATATGTACAGTATATGAGCCGTGAGCCTGGTGGGTTATAAGATAAATGATAAATTTAGAAGTCGTTGCCAATTATAGTGGCAGCGACTTTCGTGCTTTCTAGGCCTGGTGGGAAATATCTGTAACCGGTAGAAATCATCCGTTAAATTTTTCCAACGAATAAAATAGGGGAGGAAAAGACGTTATGTTAGTAAAGGTGACATTAGGAGGATGCAAGATAGAAATAAATAAGCTACATATCATTATGGAAGATGCAATGAATGGGGAACAGAAAGCTATTCAAATATTAAATGATATAAAAAGAAATTTAGATATGAATCAGGAAAAGAGGGTCTAAGCCCTCTTTTTGATTTAAACAGAAATTATGTCGTCTGGTTTCTTCTCATATCCTAATGCAAACGAATTAAATTTTTCTAATGCTTCCCATGCGCCTACGTATTCTAAAATAAGAGGAATATCTTTCTTGGATTGATAATAAATTGTTTTTGCTCGATCAACTTTTAAATCTGTTTGTAATTTTTTTAAACCTACCCTGAGTTCTTTATATAAATGCTGGGTGATATGTTGTAAAACATCTACAGATCCATGAATTCGTAGTCGAGGGCGCGTTAGTATTCCTTTTGGTGTCTTTTCTCGTATAATTCCTACATCATGGCGCATGAGAATATATGTTTTTATAAAAATAGAATGGTTGAAATCCCCTTTTGGATAGGTTCTTTCTTGGTGTGTAATAGGCTGCCATCCCATATTTCTTATTTTTTTTAGAAGTGGGTGATTGCCGTGAATATTGCAATGCCATTCATGGAACCCTTTATCTGAACGATATCTAGATTTTACGGGAGTAGCTCCTTTTGCAAGGATGGCAAATCGTTCTATAATCTCTCTGTTTTTATGTGACAATTCAAATTTATTATCATGAATATTGCAATGCCCATATCTCCACACGATTCCTAATAACTCTGAAAATGGATCCGTGTTTACAAATTCATGGAACTCTTGGATAAATTTATCTGTGAATTTATAAATTTTAGTCATAGTGAATGGCCCCTTTTATGTTTGATATCCATACTTAAACAAGCGTCTATCACGTTGATTTTTTTATTCTTTTTTATATTGTGCTAACATATCTTTCAAACGTCTTCGTTCATCGTCTATCCGTTGTTGTTCGTTTTCATAGGTTTGTTGTGGTCCACGACTCATAGTTTGTCCAATGGATTGTGATAATTCGTCTTGTTGTTGTTCTTTCAACCAATCAGGTGTTATTTCTTTCCGTTTTTGGGGTATAGATTGAGTTCGTTGCTTTTGGCCTAATTTAGACATTTTTTCTTCCACAACTTTGATTACATAGTTTTCAGCTGCAGTTAAATCAGTTGTTCCAATGGCTTTGCATTTACTAGAAACATCATGAATGGCTTTAATAGTCTTTTTATTTGTAATCTCTCGGTCTTTAATTTTTTGGTTCATTAAATCTAGAATTATAGATTCAGTGACAGAGTTAGTTATAATTTCTTCTTCTTCAAGATCTTTTTGTAAATCTTTCTTTTTAAGATCTTTCTTTGTAGGTGTACCTTTTGTACTGTTATTTTTGTACTGTACCTTTTGGGCAGTAGTTAAATTACTGTAGTTACAAAGATTTATATCTACACTTGTCCATTTTTCACATAACTCAAAGTAAAATTCGTCTATTTCTTCTTGTGTAAAAGGAATATCTGAAATGATATACTCATACTGTTTTACTGGTCGTTTAGATCTTGCTTCTTTTTTCATACCGTATCCATAGCCAGCAATCATATATCCATATTGAAGTAGCTCACGAAAACATCGATCTACTACTTTACGTCCATCTTTTTCTGAATGATTATAAATTTGTTCTTTAATAATAATCCAATCCTCAGGAAGAGATAATAAATAACTAGCTAAACCGATAGCACTGTAACTTAGCCTTTTATCTTGTAGTAGGTTGTTGTGCAGCGATGAATATTGTGATGTTTTTCTTCTTCTTATAATTGACATAATAAAAAAATCCTCCATTTACCACCCCGACCTAGAATTGGGCATAACAAAATAAAGGATTTTTGTTAACATTTTTTTAAGTGTATGTTACCATGAAAAAGTAATATAACTTAAATATGTTTCCAAAACCTCGTTCTTTGGTTTTCAAAAGTTGGGTAAGTTTGCCGACCTAATCAACTTTTGAAAAAGCCCTCGGGGTTTATTTTTTGTTTTTGGGGAGTTGAAAGGCTCTTTTTTTTTAGTAAGTATCAATTAAATTGATAATAGCTTGTCTTTTTTCAGGAGATAATCTATTGATACGCTCCATTAATTCGGCTACGTCTTTTGCAACTTTCTGTGATTTTTCCTTATCTAGACTTTTATGGTCGGAATGTCCTAATAAATAGTCTACCGATACGCCTAATATTTCTGCTAACTTAGAGATAACTTCTATAGAAGGTTTTTTCGCACCAGATTCAATTTTTGAAATGAATGATTCGGTAACATTAGCCTTTTCTCCCAATTGTTTTTGGGATAACTTTGTTTCTTTGCGCATCTCTTTTATCCTAACGGCTAACTTAGGGGGCATAAGGTAAGTCTCCTTTGGGAAAAATTTAAACCAAATGTATGGTTCTTATATACATTGTACAACTAACTTGACTTTTAGTGCAATTGATATTTTGCGAATTATTTTTTTGGTCTTTTTGTTGACCTTGGGTCATGTGGAGTGTATTATAAATTATAAGAGGTGAGTCATATGAAAATAAAAGGGAGTTATATAAAAGAACTTCGAAAAAGGAACAACCTGACTCAAAAAGAACTGGGGAATCTCTTGGATATTAGTGAGAGTATGATTTGGTAGGATGAGTTATTTTTTTACACATTAACTTGACCAAAGGGAATGTTCGTGACCAGATGAACGAAATAACAAACTTATCAACTGACATCAATGTAATCACAGCAGAAATCAAAAGCTATCAGCAAATCGCAGGACAGTCGATATTTGAGATTGGTATGCGTTTAAAACATGTGAAAGAAAACGATTTAGTGCACGGTGAGTGGATAGATTGGATAGAAAAACATTGTAATTTTAGTCGTATGCAAGCGAATCGCTTTATCCAAGCTTACGAGCAATTTCAAAATGTAACGACATCGTTACAAACGAGTAAGATTTTTGAATTAATTCAGTTACCGTTAGAGGTGAATCGTCAACAATTCATCGAAAAACCACACACGATTCCCTCCACAGGGGAAGAAAAGACCGTCGATGAAATGACGGTGCGTGAGCTGAGAGAAGTGAAGAAAGCCCTCAAAGAAAGGGACAAGCTCCTCCACCAAGAGACAGAACGAAGAAAACGTGCGGAACAAGAAACATTTGCAGCCCGTAAATCGGAAGAGCTCACTAGAAAACAGTTAGAGGAGAGGGAAGAGCAGAAACCGCAGATTATCGAGAAAGAAGTGGTGAAAGAGGTAGCAATCAAATCTGTATAACATATTAAACTTATAAACGAATTAAAAGATAAAAATGAAGAACTTAAGGATACAGTGGATTTCTACAAACAAAAGGCAGATGCCTTGTCTAAAGATGTGGATGATATACAACTCGAAGAATCTTCGATGAATTATGTTGCGAATAAGAATGTCCACAATTTGATTGCCTATATGGATGAATTTCTGAAAGATGCGGTTGTATCGTCCCTCATGCGTGGTTCGATTGCGACCGCAAGTGATGCGACAAAAGAATCACTAGATTCACGTATTGAAGCGTTTCAGGAATTCTTACATGATTTCAAGATAGCGAAGACAGGTCGGAAAATTAATTAATGGGAGGAACACACATGGAACACGTTACGCAATTACCAATCACACTGAATGAAGCTGGGTATTTAGTCAGCAAACGTACAGATGATAAAACGATTGAAAAACTCATCGCATTAATGCAAATGTAATTTGCGAATCAAATTAACAAAGGTAGACAAAACATTAGGGAAGCTTGGCGAATCCGTGGGTTGCTTCGACAAGCGTCTTACGCAGGTGCAATTAGATAACGTGGCATCGAAACTCATTCGAGACCAGTTGCAGCAAGAAAGACATGCGAAGGCAGAAGGATTCGTGGGCAATAAAGTACAGCTGACATTTGAAGCAATGGAAGGGACAAAATCCGACTTGGAGCGTCATGTGCAAGT
>NZ_JBNPJZ010000057.1:0-6198 GCF_050312695.1 Bacillus sp. AF62
AAAGAACTAAGTACTAAAGAACTAAGTACTAAAGAACTAAGTACTAAAGAACTAAGTACTAAAGAACTAAGTACTAAAGAACTAAGTACTAATAAACAAAATACTAATATACAAAGTAGTAGTATCTTCTCTTTCTACGAAAATAATTTCGGTATTTTAAATTCATTCATAGCCGAAAGTATTTCGCAATGGGTAAACGATACAAGCGAAGAACTTGTACAAGCAGCTATGGAACGTGCTTTGAAACAGCAAAAGAAATGGAATTATGCTGAGGGCATTTTAAAACAGTGGGTTAATAAAAACATTCGTACTTTAGCTGATGTTAATGCAGCAGAAATAGAGTTTAAAAACAAAGGTAAAAAAGGAGAGAAAAACAATGCAAGCGTTAGGAAAAACAGTAGCTTCATCGAAAAATACGATTTTGAGTAAATTTGTTCAAAGTTATGTGTTGTCTCCTAATAGATGTACAAATGTTTTCTTGGTCGGGAAAGACAAAATTAAAGACGTTTGTAATAAACGTTTACTTATAGATGCAAAAACAAATGAAGAGTTTTGTCCGCAATGTAGATCGGTAGAGCAAGAAGACCAACAACTTGCAAAAGAAACACTGGCTATTAAGAAGAAAAACGAAATTATTCATTTATACGATTCGTTTTCAGATAACAGCCTTATAAATCCTAAGTTAAAAAAAGCAACATTTGATAGTTACGTACCACCTACACCGGAATTAGCAAATGCTAAAGAAGTAATAATGGATTTTGCTAGAAACTTTGATCCTAAAAGGTCAGAAAGCATCGTAATTACAGGTAATTACAGAGTCGGAAAGAGTCATTTATGTGTAGCGGCTACAAAAGAAATTATGAGAAAAGGCTACAGCGCAATGTTTATAGAAATGAATGCACTCTTTACAAAAATCACATCTACATGGAATAAAAATAGCGAATTAACAGAGGACAAGCTAATGTCTATCATCGCAAATGTGGATGTACTTGTATTAGATGACTTCGGAGCAGAGTGTACGGAAAAAGATGCCGAGGGGGTTACTTGGAAGAAAACGAAAACAAAAGATATTCTCGAGCGCAGGCTAGGAAGAACAAACTTATTTACAACAAACTTTGGAGTTATGGAGTTAGCTGAAATGTATGGAGAACGTGAATTTAGTCGGATTATGGAAGATACTCAAGTGATAAAAATGCATGGTGAAAATTACAGTTTGCGAAACTTCAAAAAGGAGGAATAAGTATGTGTGTATTATGTCATGATACAGGGATTATTTTAAAAAAAACCTATCTAGGTGTAGCTGAACGAAACGGTTGTAACTGTGAAGTAGCAATAAAGATACAAGAAGAAAATGATAAGCGTTGGAAAGCGTACTTAATTAAATTTGAGTCAATGAAGCAAGATTTACAACTTAATCAGCAACCAAAAGTTAGCTAGCGAGAAAAGGGGGATTTCAGTCGTATGAAATCTACGAAAGTGGAAATTGATGTTACTGCTAATAAAATTTACGTGGTCAAAAATGGTGAAGTTACTCCGCTGAATCCTCCAGCAACAGGGTTTGGTGAACAAATCATTACGTGGCAAAGTGGGAAGGTTGATCGTGTATCAACTACGTATACGGAAAAAATTAAATAACTGGGGATGCGATTATGAAGCAATTAACGATTGATGATGTGATAGGGAGTTTTTGCTACGACGCTATAAGCACCAGTGATAAGTTTTTGAATCTAAGCTTTGAAGTGTATTTTTACGATAAAGAGGAACGACAAAAAATGGACTGTTTTGATGCTAAAACTGAAGCTGAAGCTTGGAATGCTGCAATAGAAGAGCATGGGGAATGCATTCAGAATATTATGATAACTATTTCGAATCGTACTAGGGCAGAATTTTTGGCACTTGATTAGGAGGGAGAATGGTGGTCGATGAAGAATATGCAAGAGCTTTATTTAATGGAATTAGTAGAAAGATGCTAAATTATCGTGTTTATGTAGCTGAATGGGATCTAGAAGAAGCGTTAACAGCAACGCCGAGAAGCGTCAGACATAACAGGTTTGAGGGAGTGCACACGAAATGGCGTAGAATAGCTGAGGCGAATGGCATAAACGCCGCTACATGTTACAGTAAATTAAATAGTGGTTGGGGATATCAAGAGGCCTCTATGAAGCCAGCGTTAAAAAGAAAAGGTTTGGGAAAAGTGTGGTTAGAATGAGCCAAGCCCAATGGAATTGGCTACAGCACGTTTATGAAAAGAGTAATCACCAGAAAGTGGAATATAGAAAAGGTTGTAACAACACCAGTAATTAGAACTGGAAAAAATGCCTTAGTACGATTCAAGAAATTGATTGTGAGAAACGGAAAGAATTAAAAAAGGAGCTGAAGATAATGAAGGAAGTAATCAAGGAATATATAAATCAATTGCAACAATCAGCGCTAGAAAACAGAAAGGAATCAAACAAAGCGTATGAGGCTGGAGATTTAGGCTTATCAGGTTACTATCGTGGTCAATGGATCGCGAATGAGGGAACAGCAATTGCATTAGAGACTATCTTAAATCAGCACAGAGAAAAAATGTAGGTTCAGATTTATTAAAGTCAGACCAAATTTGAATTTTATTAGAAAAGGGCACTATAAAATAAGTTCCTAACTTCAATTCACCGAAGTGTTATGAGGCTAAATACCTGTGTTGTACATTTTTATTTGTTGCACATTTTACAATTATCTCTGAGGTATAAACATTTTATGTCTTTTAAGCCCTTTTCACTTTTTTCTTCACTATTTAAAACTACCTAAAATCATAAAATCTACAAGAATGCCACTCATTGGATTTTCAGAACCTAATACACTAATTCCTAGAACTGTTACACCACTAATATTGGTAACATTAGCAGAAACGTATTTTCCAGTAACATTTTTCTCTCGCATTTGTACTCTTGGTCTTGCATTTATCGAAGAGTTAGTAGAATATATGCTTGCTACTGCATAGTCAACGGTTGTTAATAATGAATTACCATTAGCTAATTGATTATCTGTGAAATAAAGTGTAGCTATACCATTTGCGTTTGATGTGGCTTGCCCATAAATAATGCGTTTCTTTTGTTGTGGATTCGACTCTCCTGCTTTTAACACTTGAAAAGCTGTTGGTGCCAGTGAAAAAAATTCAATGCTCATAGAAATTCTCCTTCTGTAATGCTTTGCTTCCTGTTGTCAAAAATAACCTTGATTAAATATATGAGTGTCCGATATATCTTAATATTATATGTGTTTTTTTAAGTTTGTTACTTTAATGTTTTTGTTTAAGTAACAAAAAGCTCTACTTAAGGGGATTTTTAATTATGGTAGTCATAGCAAGCAAAAAGAGCACAAATATAAGCGTGCTCATAGATTGGGAAGGATAGATCTTTATGAGTGAAGAGTCTCCATATAATAACATAAGCTCGTTAAGTGTAAAGGAGAAAAGTTTTTAATAAAAATACTATTTGAATAGGGATTTTTACAAAAAAGAAAGAGCCCCACAGTAAAGAATTCTCGAACCAGTGTATACCTACAATCTCAATAGTATATGCTCATTTTCAAGAAAAGGTTAATTGAACCAAAAAAGGAGACGGATAGCAAAAGCTAACCGCCAAAAAGAGGTTGCAACATAATAAATTGAGTGAGTTTTGACACCGTTGTTTATAGTATGTATAAGCACAATTATCTTATACATGGATAGAACTAAAATGGTTTAAAATACCAAAAATAGTTAAGGCTAATTTTAATTAAATCTGAATAAAATCTTTATTTTATAGATCGGAGTGAAATTCTAGTTTGATTGTTAAAGCAACAATCAAACTAGAATTAGATGATTCGCAGAAAAAATGGGTTTCTTATGTTAGAGAACAAGGTGGAGAAGAAGCGGTATTTCATTATCTGGAAGAAGTGCAGAAGAAAATGGAATTAGCGGATTTTGTGGAGATGGAATGCAAAGATAAATGATTTGTTATAAAAACGCTATTTTATTAGAAAGGAGGGAGTATATTGCCAGTTGCTAATCAAATCCTATTTTCAATAGTGTTGTTGCTCCTATATGTAGGGAGTGTAATTGTAAGTCGTAAACTTATGAAACGAGTGATGGAAGAGGAAGAAATTAATCCAAATATTTTTATTATATGTTTAGTGTTAGTACCTATAGAAAATATTGCGGTTAGTATCCTTTGTTATCTTATTTTTTGTACAAAAAACTTAAATACAGACAAAATAGCTAAAAAATTCTTCGGAATGTAAAGGTAAGACTTAACAAAAACTTCATTTTAGTAGAAAGCGAGGTGGTGATATGAGTCTTACTTTTATAGATTTCTTCAGTGGTGTTGGAATGATGAGAATTGGATTAGAACAAGCTGGACATTCCTGTATTGGTTTTTGTGAATGGAATAAACCTGCAAGGAAAACATACGAAGCAATGCACGATACAGAAGGAGAGTGGACGGAACATGATATCAGAAATGCAAAAGGAACTTCTATTCCGAGGGCTGATATTTGGACAGCGGGGTTTCCTTGTACCGATATTTCCAAAAATGGAAAACAAAAAGGACTTGCAGGAGAAAGATCAGGACTATTTACAGAAGTTATCCGGCTCATCAAAGAAGTACCTGAACATAAGAAACCTGCCTACCTGCTCTTTGAAAACGTTGATAACACATTATCAGTCAATAAAGGATGGGACCTTGCCCGTATTCTCGCTGAAATGGATGGAGTCGGGTATGATGCGGAATGGGATGTTATCACCTCAACAGAGGTTGGAATACCTCAAAGAAGGAAAAGAATATTCATTGCAGGATATCTTAGAGGATCAGGTGTCCGACGAATATTTAGTTGATACAGAAAAGAACAGCTGCATTTTAGAAGTAACAAAAGATTATGTGAAAGTAAGACAAGCCACTAAACAAGGATATGACATTGGCGTTGTCGGTGACGCTATTAATATAGCAGTACCAACATCTAAGACACGCATAGGGCATGGTGTAGCGCAAACATTACTTAGATCCAGGGAACAATGTACGCTGCGTGACGGAAAACTATATTGGCTTACTGAAAGGGAATCGTGGCGATTACAAGGGATTCCTGACGAATACTTCGATCGAGCAAAGGAAGTAACATCGTCGAATCAATTATATGCACAGGCTGGAAACGGGTTAACGGTTAATATAGCGAAATTTATCGGCGAGAGAATGGGTTATTTAGAAGATTAGTATAAAAATTTCATTTTGTAGAAAAGGAGAATGGATATGAAATACTTTGAGTTTGATAAACATGAATATTGGGCATTAGTAGCGGCAGAAACAAAAGGTAGAGCTTACACAGTATATGCGAAAGAAGTTGCAGGTGATGGGACACAAAGTGTTATTAATGAAGGGGATATTACAGAGGTTACAAAAGAATTTGCATTCGGTAAATTTTTAAATGCAGTTGCTCAAATAGAAGAATACAAGAGTTGTCTTTATATAGTTTCGTAGATAAATTTCTCGATCATGAAAATCAAACGGTTTTAATTACGTCAGAACTAACATAAATGAGCAGCTAGCAAAAGCTAACTGCTCATCTCCAAGGGGGAACAAGGAGAAAGTAACTTAATGGGTTGTCTACAGTATTGACGGAATATTGAGTTTTATTCAGGAAGGAAGATAAAATGAATAAAAATAACGAAGCAAAAGAACAACAAATTCAAGGATGGTATGAGTGGTTAAAAAGAAGATATGAACAAGGCGATGGCAGAACTTCAAAAATAACATTAAAAACTTATCTAGATAATATGGAACGAATATTAAAAATGAAGTAGGGGGTAGAGGTAAATGATTGAGATTAATCTTAAAAGCGGAAGAAGTTTAGGGTGGATATTTGACACTGAACAGGAAATGAAAAAAACGTGGGAACAAATGAAGAAAGTGGATTATACCAAGAAAGGTGCTATTGAATGTAATGGAACTTTAATTCCTTATAGTAGTATTGAATTTCTAAAAATAAAGAAAAACTGAACAAAATAATCCTTTTGTCAACATTAATAAATAGGTACAATTCACATTTTAATTATCTTTGAATGTAATGGTATCAAATTAATTAAAACGCCCGAAAATGGAAATTAAGAGTATTTAAAGAGAAGGAGTGAATGGCTTGACTAAGATGAAGAAAAAGAAATTAAAAAAAGCAATCGCTCGTCGTACG
>NZ_JBNPJZ010000167.1:0-6080 GCF_050312695.1 Bacillus sp. AF62
GGAAGAAATCGGTTTATCTCACATACTCAATGCAGAAGGAGAAAAATTACAACATTTTTTAAAACAAAAGAATCGAAATTTTTGCGAATATCTCACGATCAATCGAAGTGTAAATGATACATTAAAAACCATTGTAAAGTCACAACTATTACTACAATTAAAATTAGAAGAAGTGAACCAGATAAAAGAGGGACCAAACCATGAAACTTGTCAATCTTGCTGTAAACAAACTTGTAATTGTTATAAACCGCTCGGATCGCAAACCTCTCCTTGCGGAAAATGCCCTTGTAAGGGGAAACCTTTTCCGACTAAAAAATGTTCTTGTACATCCAAATCTCACACATGTAATAATCACGATACATCTTCTTCTGGATAGGTGGTATAGAAATGGTATCCCTTGATTCTTCACTTCCGCAAATACCTGCGCAAGCTATGTTGGAGGCGACTCTCTTTCATATGGAACAACACAGTTTACTTTGTCTGAAAATCGTATCGCAAGCTTCCGACGATTTGTGTGAATCAAAAGAAGTTTCTTTTCTTCTATATGAATCATGCTGGATCTTTCATGTACTCATTCAGGGCATAACTTTCCCTCAACGTGACAGAACCAAACAAATGACGCAAACGAACCAGCCTGTCCTACCTTCTCACATCCTAGATCGCATCAAAAAGATTCAGCGCTTGTTACAAAAACTCAGACAACAATTATGTACGTCCCATTTTCTCGATCCCAATCAAACATGTAGCCTGCTACTGAAAAGATTGCTACAACAAGAAATGTTCCACCCAAAAGTTGCAAAACCATTTCATGATCGAAGAGCCAGCCCCCCTTGGTTACATCCTCTTCTCTCTAAAAAAAGACAGGAGGGAGGGCAGCATCTTGCTAAATAAAACAATCTTTTTTTATGCCGTAACAAAAAATTTTCCCTGATTTTAAATTTTGTTTTCTCCAATATATTTTGTTATCACCTGCATACTCTTAAGGCAAGAACACGTTCAACTCATATAATAATCCACCCACTAACAAGCAAATCCCTCTCTCCTACGGTTACTCGAGAATTTCATCTGTGCCCTGTTTATATTCCTCTTCCGATCTTTTGCCGTTTCACTTTTTATTTATTTCTCCATACTATTTACCTTCTTCAAACCTTATAATAGACAGTGAAATACCCCGTATTGGAGGAGAACAAATTGATTTTCAAGCTATCTCTTGCACTTTTATTATTACTGTTAGCTGGTATTTGGTTATTCATCGGATATTATTTAAAAACTTCACTTCTACTAGGGCTGGGTTTGGGAGTAATGTTTGGGGTAATCATCATGTTATTACCTGATGTATTAGAGTGGATGATAAAAGAAAATCGTCCAGAAACTATGTTTCTTCTTTCCAACAAGGAGGCAAGTACCTCCCTGTTTTTGTTTACTTCACATATACAAATGCTACATTTGCAGTAACATAATACGTTTTCCCTTTACTATTGTGGACTTTATATTGCTGGGAGCCATTTACCATTATTTTATCATCAATCACAAATCCTAATCCTGCCTCTACAGTCCCAGCCACATCTGTATCCGCCCAAGATGGAGCGTCATAGAATCGTAGGTTATTCACTTTAGAAACCACCCGCTTCCCTACAATAGAAGAAGCAACTGTGCTTTTCTTTTCAAACGTCACATAAGATGGAGCGTTCTTAATCCACTGGTCTCCACCAAGGTTTAACCAACCACCCTTTTCAGCCCATACAATATAAGATTCCGGTTTGTTTAATTGACGTATCTTAGAATAACTTGCACCTGGGCCTTTACGTAAGTTAACGTTATAACCTTCCATATAAGCGATACCATCCGTTACGGCTGTTGGTTTAGATGGCTTCTCAGAAACAGAAACTTCCACACTAGCATTGTGATATGCTCGTTGCACATCCGCTCTAAACTGCGATTCTGTTACACCATGGCTACGTAAATAAGCAAGCGGGTCTTCATGATCTGTACCGCCCAAGTACTTTCTCACATCATTATGCATCCACAATCCTTTCTCTACCGATAGATTGTTATCTTGTAATATTTCCGCAAGTAATCTCACGTATTTATCATAACTACGTTTAAACTTCTCATAATCCTTTGTTTCGCATAATTCTACATGAACAAATCGTTTATTTGCTCCAGGTCCAGCACCGTAAGCAATGTATTTTATATCAGCAATTTGAATTGTTTCATTCCAATCTACCGCATAGTGCACAAATGCATTTCGCCATGTGCGAGTTTCATACCTTTGGATATTGATTGCTGGCGCTTCTGGGGTTGCGGTAGAATGAGCTACAACCCCTTCATATGCACCGACACCATAACGATATGGTTGTTTAGGTAAATCAGGAATGATTAAAATTCTGTCAGCAAAAGCACTTGTTGTAATGGATAAAACTAAAATAGCTGCAAAAACTACAGAAGAAATGTGTTTGAATGTCTTTTTCATTTTACATCAGCATCCTTTTTCATAATTTTTGTGTGGTCAAACAGTCCACTTGCTGACAGTCCGATGATGATTCCTTGAAATACAGTGGTTTTGATATCTCCGTCCAAAAATAAAACGCCTAGCACAATGCCAAGCGTTACATTCAATAACGGAACATATTTTGTTTGTAATCCAATTGTTTTTGCTATCTGCGATAGACCAACTACAATGCCAATCATTACAGCTAAATTAACCATTACATGCCACCCCCCTTCAATAAGAGAGTGAGCACAGCTCCTATAATGCCTCCAACAATGAGACGTAAAATCCAAGTTGTATTAGCGCTGATTTTATCTAGTTGCTTATTGATGTTTATAATGTCTTTTTCATTACCCGTCGTTCGATTTTCTAAGCCTTTGATTTCTAAACGAATATCTTTGATGTCTTGCTTTATCTCTTGCACATCGTTCCTTACATCCTGTAATCCTTCCACTTTGACCACCTCATTTCAAAGTAAAAAGAGAGACATCTATTTGTCCCTCTTTTCTTTTAAAAGCCGTATTTTGTTTAAATTAATAATTGTGATGCAAGTGGTAATTCTCCAATAAAGTATGTTGCACTAAATTGATGAACGTCATTTGCTTTTACTACACAGTTCTTATACACTTGCGGATATAACTTTTGCAGTGTTCCATCCCTATGCTGTAGCCATACGAGTGGGTTACGTAATCCAGCTTGTCCTTTACGTAAACTCACATTCATGTTATTGATTTTCATTGCGACTACATAATCTGTTCCTGTCGTATTGAACATCGCATAACTCATAATTTTTTCACCATTTGGTATATCGCTGAAACTGTTATCTGATGCAATGGTATCCAGCGATTGCCCTGTCGCATCCACCAATTTCTCTACAAACGGACGACTCCCCGGAAGCATTGCTATATAGCCATCTTCTATGAAAGTATCTTCTAACCATTTTATTTTGATATCAAACGTCACACCTTGATTTGTAACAGTATGGACAGAATAAATCTCACATAATGCATTCGTTAAATCGGAAGGATGGAATCCTTTCATAGATTGTACCGCTCTTACCATTTGTGCTTCTTTTACCGTTGTATCCGCTATCCATGAGGTAATTTCTTGATCATCTATATATATTTTTTGACTCACTTTAAAAACCGTTGCCACACTATGCTCTGGTATCCATTCAGCATTTACAGATGAGCCGTTTGGTTTCATACGAAATGCGAATTCTTTATTAGAAAACGGGACCAGTAAGTCTATCTCTTTAACAGGATGTAACAAATCATCATAAAGTAAGGCGGTCTTATGTGCTTCTGCTGCTTGTGCATATCCCGAATCATTCTTCACCCATCCTCTTGCCGTATTCGTACCACTTGCCGGAGCATTTGCTGGATCATCTCCTTTAAAGGTAGCGATGACTGTATGCGTTCCTTTTGCTAAACCCCGTGCAACCGGGCGAATACCATAGTTCACTTTTAATTCATTCGTTGGAACAGCGTGAATGTGTGTACTTATTGTTTTCACTACCGTACCATCCACCTTGAACTCCCATAGTCCACCTCGATTATCAGTGAAATGTTGAAAGTCAAAACCCGTTCCATCAAATGTAAATGTGAATGTATCACCTACTGTGGTCGTATAATAGTTTGGTGGATTCGCTTTTTGCATGGCTCCCGTATCACTTTTATAGTTGATTGCATGTACTTTCTGCGCTACCACAGATAAATTAGAAATCGCACAATCTTCCAATTTTACATAGTCATCTTTTGTATCTTTACGCAACGTGTAATGAGCCACCTTGTTCCCACAAAGTGGTATAAGTATATCAAGTGTACGGTCCCCTACAATACGTGTATACATGTTAGATGAAGTGTTATGGTTCCGAAGTAATTCAATAAAATCCCGTTGATTCGGAAGGAAGCCTGTAATTGTAGTGAAATCCACTCCTTCCAATTTCTTTCCAGCTTCAATTGCCTTTTGAATAATCGTACATTCATTTGCAGACTCCACGGCTCCATCACTTGCTAATGATTCATTTACTACAAATAAGAACTTTTGTGTATCAATCATTCTATCTTCTTCCTCAATGTGGATCTGTGCAATAACATTACCCACTGAAGATAATGTTTGTGTTTTTAATAGGATTTGATACTTTCCTTTTAAAACGTTAATTGGCTGGCAATCGTTCTGAAAAACTCGTGTCCCATCTGATTTTTTAAATGATATCCGTACTGCTTTCGCCTGACTTAAATCTAGTTCCGCTCCCTTATTTGTTATTGTTAGTAACAATTTAGCGGAATTTCTATCATTTTGTGAAAAGCGAATGGTAGGAGTCGTGGATGCATCACTCACTAAATCAACATTCACTTCATGTGTTTTGAATGTCATATAACCACTCCTTTACATAATAAAAAACAACTGATGGCTACTCTAGTTTTTCATTTATTCATTTTTGTACTCATTCTTTTCATGTGGACACATCGTTTGTTAGTGTCGCAACTTGACTTGTTCATGTAGTGACTTACTCTTTTAGTTGTTTATTTTCTTCTTTAACTACATGTAACGCTTCAGCATGCTGCTTAACCTGCTCCTTTAACGATATGAATTCACAATACAGCTGTTGGAAGGCTGCAATAAGAATAGAAACAGTATTATATAAATTAATGGCGTGCTTCTCTTTATCTGTAAATATATCGTCGGTATCGTCTGCAATCATACCAAAATACGTTTCAATCTCTTTTGTTGTATATGGTTCTGTTTGTTCTTTCGGCTTGTTCACACGCATTTGATACAGATCATACATGTCGTCTCTGAAATTGTACTGTTTGATAGCCAAACTCATGATTTTATTAAGCGCCGAGAACGGAATGTCTTTTATATTCTCTTTCATATTTCTAGCTGACGTAGGATTAAATGCTTTCGCCCACATTTGACCATTGGCATTTACATTTTCTTGCGCTCGTAGTGTTCTTAATTCAATATCTTTCCATCCTTTACCCATCATATCTTTAATCTGTAAGCCGTTGTTATAACCTTGTACAAAACTTGATCTTATCATTGCATTACCCATGATTAAATCATGATCGGAGGCGCCGTTTACGAAATGTATTTCATAGTCACTACCTTTTCTTCTGAAAGTAAACTGCCCCCAGTTATTTGTAAAAGAATGTGGTTCAGTTGTCGTTACAAAGAAGTGACCATATCCTGGAGCCCATCCTTCAGATTCAAAAATAATATCATTCAAGTTTTTAAAACGAAATTGCCCATCTGAATAAACGCTCAGATGTCCACCGTCATTTTGCATTTGAATATAATTTGACCAAATATTAGTTCCTTCTGCATTTTCTCCTTTAGAAACCCCAAATTTTGCATACGCTTTAGAAGGTTGATCGACTCCATTCATTCTTGGCATGACTTGATAAATATAAAACGATCCTGTACCCCTGTATTTAATATTGTCCGAACCAAGGACGAGTGAAGGTTGAATACTTCCATCATTTGTTTCCATAAATCCTATATAACCACGTGGCTTATCCGAATCGAAAATCTTCATGTCTTGCTTATTTATTTCAACAAATCTATTTCCACTCGTTTTAAG